>JAVCCD010000031.1 GCA_030765665.1 Candidatus Tenebribacter mawsonii
GAAATCTTCTGCTGATAAAAAAATTCTATCTTCAAATGAATTAGCAAACAAGATTATTAATGATGCAAAGCAAGAGACAGAAAACCTTAAGAAAACTGCAATCTTAGAAGCAAAAGAAGAGTGGTATAAAGTTCAAAAAAAGTATGAAGAAGAAATCAACACGCGTAAGCGGGAGATTTACACATTAGAAAAAGAATACAATGAACGCGTTACAAAACTTGATAATCGACTAGAAAATCTTGATAAAAAAGAAGAGAAACTTCAAGATTTTGAAAAGGAGAATAAAGCGAAAGAGATTGAGTTATCTTCCAAAAAAGAGGAACTTAATGAACTCATCGAACAACAGAATGTAAAACTATCAGAAATTGCACGACTCTCTCGAAATGAAGCAATTCAAATACTAAAGAATAACTTAAAAAATAAAGCTCGTAATGAAGCTGCTATTGAGATTAGAAGAATAGCAGAAAATACAAAAGCGGAAGCAGATCAGCTTGTTGCTGGAATCCTTTCAACTGCAATTCAAAGAGTTGCTGTTGATTATGTCTCTGAATCAACCGTTTCTGTAGTATCACTTCCTGATGATGAAATGAAGGGAAGGATCATTGGTAGAGAAGGTAGAAATATCAGGGCTTTTGAACAGGCATCTGGAATTGATCTGATTATTGACGATACTCCTGAAGCTGTAGTTCTTTCAGGTTTTGATCCGGTTCGTAGAGAAGTTGCTCGTCTTGCTCTTGAAAAATTGATCACGGATGGTAGGATACATCCAGGAAGAATTGAACAGGTCATCGAAAAAATTGCTAAGGAAATGGATGGTAATCTTATAAAGATCGGTGAAAAAGCCTGTATGGAAACAAATATTCATAATATTTCTCCAAACATTGTAAAACTTATTGGAAGATTAAAATATCGTACAAGTTACGGACAGAACATTCTTCATCATTCTATGGAAGCTGCCTGGATTTGTGGAATTCTTGCAACTGAGCTAAATCTTGATCAGGAATTAGCACGTCGTTGTGGATTCCTGCATGATCTTGGAAAAGCAATTGATCATGAATATGACGGTTCACACGCCAGTCTTGGTGCAAACGTAGCACGAAAAAATGGTGAGAGTAAAATTGTTGTTAATGCTATCGAGGCTCATCATGAAGAAGTTGAATATCAAAGTGTTTACGCTGTTCTTACACAAGTTGCTGATGCTGTTTCTGGGGCTAGACCTGGTGCAAGAAGAGAAATGCTTGAAACTTATATGAAACGTCTTACAAAAATGGAAGAGATCGCGAACTCTATTGAAGGTGTTAATAAATCTTTCGCTATTCAAGCGGGTCGTGAATTAAGAATTATCGTTGATCCAGTTTCTATAGATGATAAACATACAGCTTTTGTAGCTTCCGACATTGCAGAAAAAATTGAAGCAGAAATGCAATATCCAGGTCAGATCAAGGTTATGGTAATCAGAGAAACTAGACAAACAGCGATTGCAAAATAATGAATATTTTATTTATTGGTGATATATTTGGTTCACCTGGAAGAAACTTGATAAAAAAGTATCTTCCGGAACTTAAAAAGGAATTTGAAATTGATTTCTGTATTGCCAATGGTGAGAATTCTGCTCATGGTAAAGGAATAACAGAAAAAACAGCTACTGAATTATTCAATTGTGGAGTAGATTGTTTTACCAGTGGTAATCACATATGGGACAAAAAAGAATCAATTGATTATCTAAAAAGAGAAAAACGAATTATTAGACCTTTAAATTATTCCGAGGATGCAATTGGCGCGATTTATTATATTGCTGATGTTGGTCTATCAAAATTAGCTATACTTAATATTCAAGGACAAGTTTATATGAATCCGATCAATTCACCACTTCTTGCACTTGAAAAGATCTTACCATCAATTAAAAAAGTAACTAACAATATTATTGTTGATTTTCATGCAGAAGCTACAGCTGAGAAGCGAGCACTGGCTTTCAATTTTGACGGACAGATTAGTGCATTTGTTGGTACACATACGCATATTCAAACTGCTGATGAAGAAATCTTACCCAATAATACAGCTTATATTACTGATGTGGGAATGACAGGTCCACATGATTCATGTATTGGTATTAAAAAAGAGATTGTTATCTCAAAAATGAAAACTTCGATGCATCTACCATTTCAACCAGCTGAGGGTGGACTTCAGATAAATGCTGTTGTGATAAGTATTGATGAAACAACTGGTAAAGCATTGACCATACAAAGAATAAGACGGAAATATTAATGGGGAAAAGACTGTCAGGAAAAAAAATAGCCAAAGAGATTTTTGCTGGGATCAAAGAAGATATTGAACAACAACAAATTACTCCCAAATTAGTGATACTTCTTATTGGGAACGATCCAGCTGCAGAATATTATGTGCAGAATCTTGAGAAAAAAGGTTTGAAGATTGGTATAGAAGTTGAAACCTCAATTCTGAATGCTTCCATTGATCAACAATCACTTTTAGAGAAAATCAATACACTGAATAAAGATCCTTTTGTAAACGGAATCATGCTGCAAAAACCTTTACCAGCCCAGCTTGACGAATCAGAAATTGTTATGATGATCAATCCGCAAAAAGATGTTGATGCGTTTCATCCTATTAATATGGGAAACCTGGTTCTTGAGAAAGAAGGATTTATCCCTGCTACACCAGCTGCAGTTTTAGAGCTTCTATCTTACTATGAGATTGAAACGAGTGGTAAGCATATTGTTATTGTGGGTAGAAGCGATATCGTGGGTAAACCAATGGCAAACTTATTACTACGAAAAGATAAAACCGGTAATGCGACTGTAACTATCTGTCACAGCAGAACTAAAGATCTGGCTTATCATACAAAGCAGGCAGATATTCTCATTGCAGCAATTGGTAAACCGCAATTTATCAAACCTGATATGATAAATGAAAATGCAATTATCATTGATGTTGGTGTGAACCAGATCGAGGATGCTGAAAAAGGCTATAGATATGTGGGTGATGTTGATTATTCAGGCTGTTTTGATAAAGCTGCAGCTATCACACCTGTGCCTGGTGGAATCGGTACGATAACAACTTCTGTACTTTTAAAAAATGTTTTGTTTGCATGTAAAAAACAAAGCAAAA
>JAVCCD010000063.1 GCA_030765665.1 Candidatus Tenebribacter mawsonii
ATCCAAACTTTTTTTACATGATATGGTGCTTCATCAACAATGGCAGTTAACTCCAACTTCCAACAGTCAACATCATTAAAGATCTCCTCTCCGATTGTTTCTGCAGAATAAACCTCTGTTAACTCATTCTCTTCCATCATGTCTTCATAGGAAATATCAGAACCCATCATGGATTGACGCAACATGTGACCGGAAATCTGAATTGTACGGTCTGCAGAAGGATTATATATCCAGAGTTTGTCATCAAGTTTAAGCATTTTAGTGCCAGCATCTTTTGGTGGTGCCAAGTATTCTGAGAAAGAACGATCATCACCTTCTGTCCATGATCTTAGTTTCATAGTTCTGCTGCCGCGTCTACCATGCACAATCATCTGCGAAGATGAGATCATGCTTTTGGCATACATGTTTGCATCGATCTGTCTGAGGATCTCATTCCCATCTGGATATTCAGCGTAAACCACAGAACAAAAAACTATCAGTATGAAAGTAATGATCTTTTTCATGTTTCCAACTCCTTGAATAATTGTGCGGTATTTCTTTTATATATTCCAATTCCAGAGAATAAGGCTCCAATAACGGATGCAATTACACCCGGAATGAAACCAATGTAATAACTTGCCGGAGTTACCTGAGCTCGCATGGTTGAACTCATTATCACTTTCGCATCTTTCATCATGGAAGAAATGTCTATTCCATTATATTGGAGGAAGTAAGAGAATCCAAGCCCGATTGCTGTTCCAATAATGGTAGCTACAATTCCAACAAGAAAAGATTCCAATATTAATGAGCGGTAGATGTGTCCCTTACTCTCTCCAATTGCCAGCCGAACACCAATTTCACCATATCTTCTAATTCCGTTCATCAATCCGGAATTCCACAAAACAAGTGACATAACAAATATGAATATAAAGATAAACATTCCCATGCGTTCATCCAGGGTTTTCAGTAAAAACTCCATCTGACCTTGTTTTTTGAGTGGCAACATTACTTCAGAAAACTCGTCAGTTTCATCATTGTATATTTCATTAAAAGATGCAGCTATTTTCAAAGTGGTTTCTTCATCGTATACAGGTAGGAAACCTAGTATTTCACTGGCAGAATCTTCCATATCTAAAAAAGTACGTACATCAGATATATCTACTACAACCGCTCCACGATCCATAGCTTGAACCCCGAATCTAACCATACCGGCTACTGTGAAATTATGCATAGCCATCGAACCATACATTGTACTCCCGATTATCGTTATTTTATCATTAATATTTACTCCAAGTTTTTCTGCAATTTCCTGGCTGATAAGTATTTCTCCCTGTTTAGTTGGGAGATTTCCATTTGAAATTGCTTCCTTCAAATTCAAAAGATCTTGTTCGAAGGAATCTGAGAAAAGATCAACTCCAAATCCAAAAACTTCACCCTGACTTAATGTTTCTCCTGTCTCATCAGGTAGATCGAGTAAACCACCAAAATAAATACGAGGTTGCCAATGCATTTGAGGATATTCATTGGATAACGTTCTAATTTTTTCACTCACATTCATCAATCCCAGATCAAAAGGTTTTTGGTCGATCATATCGTTGTATGCTCTGGTAATTATCTTTACATGCCCAGTTTCGAAACGGGCATTTTCCTCTATCAGCATTATTGTATAGCCATTTATCCAACTGTAAAATAGAACAGTTAGCATCACACCTGCTGAGATGATGAGGATAGGGAAGAAGCTTCTGGAGCGATCCCTCAAGACGCCGATTGCTAAGAATTTTAACATAATATATTCCTCACTTTGTCATCTTTCCGCGTAATGCATCGGTTGGTTTTAGTTTCGCTATTTTTCTAGTAGGAAGAAAACTAACTACTGTAATTGTAATTAAGACTAATACAATTGTTCCCAAAACTAGTTTCCAACCATAAACCGGATAAAGAGCATCATCCAAACCGCTCAAACCCCATTCTTTTGCATCCATTCCAATTTGCATTCCTACTTTTTGGAAATGATTCAATAAAGGGATACCATAAACGGCTCCCATAAAAATTGCTAATATAGCGTGTAGAATACCCTCCAATGTAAATAGTTGGATTATCTTGGGCCGAGTCATTCCCATTGCCATCATAGTTCCAATTTCTTTACGGCGACGGAATATAGCAAGTACCTGGGTATCAAAAATTGCCAGCATAGCCAGGAACAACATGAGAATGTACATGATAGATGAACCAATGGTTTTGGCTTTGATCATGTTTGTAAGGTCAATAAGTAATATATCTAAATTTTTGTATTGCCAGCCAGTTATTTCCTGATCGAACATTTCATCTTTTATTGTGATTATAGTTGCTTCGTTTGGAAGATCCAACATCTCCTGTAGAATTGGAAGCGATATCCAAACCTGATTGCTTTCTACCGTGATTACAGTTGTTGAAAAAATATGAGAAACTTTTATATCACGAGCATCATAAGTTCCGTTTTTGTCTCGCCAGCGTAAAACTATATAATCTCCTTGCTTAATGTTCAGATTATCTGCAAATCCTGAGCCGATGATGCAATTTATTTCATTGTTAGAATTTACCAAATATTTAGTGGGAAGTTCTATAAGACTTTGATTCGGATCGATTCCCTTAAGCACAATATTACGCATTCTCCCATCAGGATAGATCGTAGCAGGAGCAAAGAGAATTGAAATTGCTTCTCCGCTGTCAATCTTCTTCTGTAGCTCTTCTGGAATTATAGAATGACTATTTTCCAAAGTGAATGGATCATAAGGGTCGTAAGTTTCCTGCCAATATTGCCCACCAGCTAAATTCCAATTTTTCATTTCACGTGCAGCATCATCCTGCCATCCCACATAAAAACCTTGAAGGGCGATTATAACGAAATATGAGAGCGATAGTATGAATATGTTTAACCATGTCCTTAAGCCAGCTCCTAATATGTTTTTAGTTGCTAATTTTAAGATCATATTCAACCTCCATTAATTATTTCATCATTAGCAACTTTGCCATCAACCAGGGTGATCTTTCGTTTGAGATAGGAAATTACTTTTGCATCGTGTGTGGAGAAAATAAATGTAGTTCCAAGCTCTTCGTTTAATTTTTTCATTGTCTTAAGAATATGATGCGAATTTTCAGCATCAAGATTAGCTGTGGGTTCATCTGCCAAAACCAGCGAAGGTTTTTTTACAATAGCACGGGCAATGGCAACACGCTGGCATTCTCCACCGGAAAGCTGGGCAGGACGTGATTTAATTTTATCGGTCAGCCCAACCCATTTCAATGCATCTGAAACTGCCTTTTTACGTTCCACAGCAGACATCCCCAAAAGTATAAGCGGGAATTCAACGTTTTCATAAACTGTGTATACCGGCAGTAGATTGTAAGTTTGGAAGATGAACCCAATATGTTCACTTCGTAATCGTGAAGATTGTTTAGCAGACAAAGATTTTACCTCGTTTCCCATTACTTCTACTTTGCCTTCTGTTTGAACATCAAGTGAGCCTATAATATTTAGCAGAGTTGTTTTACCAGAGCCGCTAGGACCTACTATCCCTGTAAATTCACCTTTTTCAAACTTCAGATCAATATTTTTTAATGCAGTGAATTTTCCTTTTCCTATTGGATAACTTTTGAACATTTCATTGATCTTGATAAGAACCATAATTACTCCTCATATTTTACTAGAATTTTGTTTCCAACATTAATTGAACTGAAGCTCCACTTTCTTTATCGATATTTTGCGAATTATTTTGATCTGAATTCCAGAAGAGATTCAAATATATTGAAAGATAATCATAATTACGATTATAAGATAAAAACCAATTATACAATTCAGGTTGCCAATTATAGGTTAATATGCTTCTTACAGAATCGAACATTCCAAGAGGATAGCTGATCAATAATGAACTTGCTCCAGATCTATCAGTTGGTTTCCAGATATCTTCTTGCACTTCCGAAAAATATTGATGCTCAAACAAGCTGTAAATCCCATTTCCTATCCCAAATGTGTAATCTGTTCCTAAACTAAGTAATCGTGAATAGTTGTTTTGTTCTAATCTGTTATAAACATTTAAACATGATTCGATCCAGAAGCCTAATGTCATATCCCAACGCAGATCAATACCATATTTTGTTTCGTTATCAAAAGACTGTAAAACTGTTGGACTGTGATGAACAGAAAAGCCTGCTTCACAATATTGGAAAGGATATTGGATTCTACCGCCAAATTCAAGATTATCTTCTTCATGAAAGAATTTATCGAACGAGGTTTCATTACGATTCCCCCAAACGCCCCACAACCAGATATTTGCATTATTCACAAAATAGTATCTTCCAAGAAGTGCTTTTACACCTTCGGTAGTTTGAGAAATATCCTTAGGATTGATACTGTCGAACCATTGAAGTGAACGAAGAATTTGAGCGGGTCCAAAATTAATTTTTTGTAATCCCACTCTTAATTCTGTTTGAGACGAAGAACATCTAAGCCAGCTTCTATATAATTTTGAAGAAAGTTCCAATTCACTATTTTTGCATGATAAATTAAAATCGTATGAAATCTCACTATCTACTACAATATTATCATGCCTGAATAGTTCTAGTCCAAGTTCAGGTCTGTATAGCAGAGATGATTCAAATTCATGATCATCAGATAAAGTCGTGGTTGATAATATATAATGATTCAAATCTATTTCAATACAATTTATAGAGGTTATAAACAATGTGAAGATGAACAGGGTTATTGTTTTTTTCATTTCGAGCCTATATAAGCTGTTTTGAAAGCATCAAAAAAATCTTTATCAAATGTTTGAAAAGAATCTGGAGGGGCTCCCAGTATTCGCTCAACAGATCTTTGGTAGATCATAAAATGTTCAAACATCTCCTCAATTTTTTTAAATTCGCCTAATGTTTGGCAGCTGCCACGCTCTTTTCGCTTCTCTTCTTGCTTGGCTGTGGGCACTTTTGTTAGGCACATTTCTTTTCTTTACCATACTTCAAATTTTTTTCCGCTTCTATCAATCTTCAGCAACTTCTCAAGCTTTCCGTTTTTAGTAGCAAAAGTAACTACAACTTCATCAGCGATTTCGAGTATTACTTCATTTCTTTTGTAGCAAGACTCTCTGGAATTCTGAGTAATATTATCATCAAATGGAGAAATTACAAGTAACCGATTTTCTTTTATTGCTTTTCTTTGTTCGATTGGAAAACGCTTTTTCATATTTCTGGCTAAAACCATAATAATCGGCTGAGTTCCTTTCAAAAGAAAATCCAGAACATCTTTTTCAATTTTAGAATGAAAACCGGAAATTATACAAACACCTTTGTCTCGCTGATTTATTGCCCAATCGTAAGATTTAAGAATTAGATGAGAAGGACATTTTTGTGAGCAGAAAAAAGCAACTTTATGATGATGTAGAATTTCCTTGTTTCCAAGATATGTAAATTTGTTTTTGTCTATTTCTAAATCTCTAATTATCATCTTTCTATCAAATAAAGAAATCGTTGCTACAGAGGAAGTTATGGATAAGGTTTTCATTAAAACAAGATTCTCATCAAATAAGATTAAGCCCAAAATGGTATATATTTTTTGAACTTTCTCGATTTGCTATTCGGATCATTATCTTTTATCAATTCACTATCTAAAGTGTCTTTGATTATTCTGGAAGCAATTGCTGAATTCTTATCATCAATGTTAAAGCGTTTTCTCAAACTTTGATTAGTCATTTTCTCATTTGAAACATAACCCAAACAGCAATGTTGATAGCAGGCTCTTACTTTGTCATTCTTATCCATATCATTCAGATTTTGCTTAGAGAATAAAATTGCCTTGGTATGTTTTTCACTTTTTTGGAAATCGGGAGCTGGTAGTTGATATGATTCTATATTAAGGATTACCTTATCAATTCCACTTCCTTTTTCTTCACAAATGTTTATTCGACGCATAAATGATGCCAATCTTTCATTTCGTGACTGATATTCATCAATGAATCTATTTGTAGTAATTAACGGAATACCTGGATTTGTGAATTCAATTCGATCAGTGAATATTTCTATTACGGGATTGCTGCCGCCGATTCTGAAATCTTGATGGATTAACATATTGGCTGCTAATTCACGGATTGCAATTTTGGGGTACATTCTTACTTCTTTTCGGAAAGCTTTACCAATCTCTTCATTAGCTGGTAATTGTGAATTTACCCAATCCAATAGACCTGCAAATCCAATTGCATAACCTTTTCCGCCTATTTGTTCTCTTTCTGTTTGAACTCGATTCTTGCCTGAATATACGATTACTCGAATTGCTTTTCTCCAAAGAGTGGGGAAATTTGAAAGATCTTTTGCAAAAAGAAGTCCTCCCAGATTTGTAATTGAGTATTTACCGAATGAATTCTTTTTGATGAAGTTTTCTGAAATAAATTTTTCTAAAACTGATTCTCGATTTGTTGGATACGGAATTTCAAAAAAATCAAAATATGCTTGTGTATCAAGCAAAGAGATTACTTCGTCAGAAAGTATGTTTTCTAAAGCAAACTCAGAACTGAAACTCTGAGTTGTTGGTTGAATCCAAAGCTGTTTTTCAAGCTTGGGAAAATCGTGCAGTTTTCTGGTAATGGATTCAATACGAATATAGTCAGTATTGGAAAATCGAGTTGGTTGACCGCTTGCGGCTGGAATTTGAAATAACACAATATTCTTATTTTCAAATGTAAAACTGAAATAACTAAAATCTATTTTGGGATCTAATCTCTGCATTAACCAGTTTTTAAGTTCCTCATTCCCAACTTTTTTTGTGGCAGGATTAAAAGTACATCCCAATGTTTTGTGTGTTTGGTTTTCAATTCCGAATATGAGGTAACCAAAAGAATGCTTTTGAATTGCTGCACTATTCGATAAAGAGGAAAGCGCTTTTCCTATTTCTTCTTTTGAATGAAAATCTTTTTTGAATTCCACCCATTCATTTTCTTTTGGTAAAGACTTCAAATCTATCAATAATTCAGTTAAAACTTTTTCCGTCATTTTTCTTCTCCCATCAAATAACCATCAAATAAAGATATCTATATATTACAACAAGTTACAGCTTCAAATAATAAGTTTCTCCATTATCTGTCAAATAAGATATTTTCCCACAACTTCCGAATATTTCTCAACTTCCGAATGTGCGAAGCTCTTCGGAATGTTGAAAACACTCTCAACATTAACATTCGGAAGATCCCGATTTATCGGGAACATTCCGAAGTTACAACTTACCATCAACATACGCTTCCAGCTCTTTACCCATTCTGTATTTTATATCGTAATTGATAATGAAATCCAGCTCTTCTTCTGTGAATCCGTAATGCTGGGCTAAGACTTTGTCGATTTCATCGATAATGTGTTTGGATTTTTTGGGATAATATTCATCATATTCAACTTTACCAGTAGTTTTGTAGTAACACTGCTTTCTGTATGATTTATTTTTATAATCTTGCATAAGCAAGTCATTTAGTTTATTGAATACAGTGAATTTTGCATTATCGTTACTTAAAGGGAAATTGTTAATTTCTCTCATATTTAAATGTCTACAATCGGAAAGCAGTATAAACCACCAATAAAAAAGATTACTATTTAAACTTGAACAAAACATTGGAATTTTATTTTTTGAATCAAAATTCAACTGTTTTATTTGAACTGAAACTTTATTGCCATCCTTTTCATTCCAAAAATATGGTGTAAAGGTTGTCACTCTGATAAAGTATTGTGGAGCATTATGAAAATAGCAACAATTATTGGTGGATTTTCTTAATTCATACTTAAAGGATTTTTTTTCAAGCATTTTATCTAATATTTGAGTTGAAAATTGATGACCTATTTTTGGTATAGCCCCTTCAATAACACTTATATTGTTGTTTTCATATATCTGTAAATCGAATAGCCATTTTCTTGTTTCTGAATACCATCTATTATACGTAGTTGTATAGGTTTTTGACTTGGGTGTTGTATTTTTTTCTGCAATTAGAATTGTTGCTCTTATATGCTCTAAACCTTCGAAAAGTTTTCCTGGTCTATCATCGAAAGTAGCATACCAATGTTGTGAGTAGTTTTGAACGAGA
This sequence comes from Candidatus Tenebribacter mawsonii, assembly GCA_030765665.1. Taxonomy (GTDB): domain Bacteria; phylum Cloacimonadota; class Cloacimonadia; order Cloacimonadales; family TCS61; genus Tenebribacter; species Tenebribacter mawsonii. Next base: position 8,070 of record JAVCCD010000063.1, read on the forward strand.
AAATCCTGAATCGGCTTCATTCTATCAGTGCATACAATAGGTAACTGGACAATCATAGCTTGTTTGGAGTTGGATTTTAATATTGAATGATTACGTTCAATAACATTTGCATAAATGTTGCCGCAATTAATTGTATCATAATCAATTATAGAATAGATTCTTTTAACTTTAGAATACTCCACATAAGGTGGATTACCAATAACTACATCAAATCCACCTTTACTCATAATTTCATAAAATTCCGAAAACCAGTGGAATGGTTGGTGAGTGTCAAGCCAGTTATCATATTTTTTCTTCTGGCTTTTTCTGTCACTAATTCCATAATTCGAGGATAAATATTCATTCAATTTATCGTTGATATTTTTTAACCTTTTTTGTAACTCGCTTTTTGCTTTTGTGTGAGATTCTTCTCCTAAATTGGGAATTAGCTGAACATCCTGAAAACGCTTAAAAGCTTTGGCAATCACATTAAATTCATCTTCAAAATCTTTAATAATATCAGGAGCAAATAAAGGTTCAATCGCTTCAACTGCTTTTTTAAATTCACTTTCGGAAGCAAAACCAACCAATGTATTTCCGCAACGAATATTAAAATCAATATCAGGTAGAGGTTCCAAACCGTAATTATCTTTTTTATAATCTACATCCGCAGTAGAAACCAATTTCAAGAATAAACGCAGTTTGGCAATTTCCACCGCTTCATTCATAATATCCACACCAAACAGGTTATTCAGAATAATGGATTTATAAATAAAATACTGCAAATTAGGATGTTTGGGAGAATTTACATCGGCAAGGATTTCTTCAAATTTCTTATATTTATTGGGATTTTCTTCGGCAAATTGCTGCATTCTGCTCAAACAGCCTTCGTAAAGCGGTTCCAGAATATTAAGAGCAGCAAACAAGAAAGCACCCGAACCACAGGTGGGATCAAGAATTGTAACTTTCTTTATAGCATCATAAAAATGTTTTATTAGAAATGGATCATCGGTATCGGCAATAATATCCTGGATAAATTGGCGAATGTTCAAATTGTAAGTGATGAAATCGTTTATTTGAGTGATTTCACCGTTTTCAATTTTTGCTTTTACTTCGGTATATCGTTTTCGGCGTTCGATAAGTTCCCGATAAATTTCGGTGGGAAGGGCAATATCGGCAGGAGCTTTTTTATTCCATACTTTACGGATTTCAAAGAGGTGAGTTTCTTCCGAATCAGTAACAATTTTATTTTCAATGTCAGATCGGAAACCTTTCTTTATTTCTTCGGGTAGATCGGCAAAAATATCTTTCTTTTGCGGAACACCGAATTTCACTGCATCATAAATATATTTATCACTGCTCAGTGAAAGCATCTGCCAA
>JAVCCD010000173.1 GCA_030765665.1 Candidatus Tenebribacter mawsonii
AAATAATAAAGCAACAATAAACTCACTTTGGAAATTAAATGTCTTTTTACATTAAATCTAATCTTTGGGGGATTTATGAATATTGGTTTATTGGTAATTCTAAATAGTTTTATAGGGGTAATTATTGGAGCTAGTGTTAGTATTATTACTACTTTAATTAGCAGCAAAAATGAATTAAGAGTAAAAGAATTATCTGACTCTTTTGCACGAAAAGAAAAAGCTCGATCATTTCAAAAAGAAAATGTTATTGCTGAAGTGATGTACATCGACGTTGCACGTCGATGAAAAACGCAACGTGCAACGTTGCAGCACAACATCATAAAAAAAACTTGCCTATAATATCTTAAAATTAAAGTTAACACAAAAATAATCACTGGAGGTCAAGTAATGAGAGTTCATAATTTTAGTGCAGGTCCGGCAGTTTTACCAGAAGAAGTATTAAAAGAGATTCAGGAGAATTTAGTAGATTACAAAGGCAATGGTCTATCAGTTTTAGAGATGAGTCATCGTTCTAAACAATACATGGAAATAATCGAAAGTGCAAGTGCCATGTTATTAAAGATCATGGGCTTAGGTGATGATTATAAAGCTTTATTCCTTCAAGGTGGAGCAAGTTCACAATTCTTTATGATTCCGCTTAATTTCTGTGCTGATGATAAGGTTGCTAATTATATTGATACTGGTGTTTGGAGTACTAAAGCAATAAAAGAAGTTAAAATATTAGGTAAGAAATTACATATTGCAGCTACTTCCGAAGACAAAGATTTCACATACATTCCCAAAGAATGGAAGATCTCTGAAAACGCTGCTTACCTTCACATAACAACAAATAACACAATTCGTGGAACAGAATGGAAAATTGATCCTGAAGTTCCTGCAGGTATCCCATTAATCGCAGATATGTCTTCTAACTTTTTAAGTAAACCAATGGATTTTAGTAAATACGATATGATCTATGGTGGTGCTCAGAAGAATATCGGACCAGCTGGTGCAACATTTGTCGTCCTTAAGAAATCTATGCTTGAAAAAATCAATCCGAACCTACCATCGATGATGAATTACGATACCCATGTCAGTAAAGATTCTATGTTTAATACACCACCTACTTTTGCAATTTATGTAATTGGTGAAGTTCTTAAGTGGATAGAGGGGAATGGTGGACTGATGGGTATGCTGAAAATTAATGAAGAAAAGGCAGCCTACATTTATGATGTGATCGATGGTACAGATTTTTATACAGGAACTGTAGTAAAAGAAGATCGTTCACTTATGAATATTCCTTTCCGTCTTCCAACAGAAGAATTGGAAAAGAAATTTATTGCAGAAGCTGCTGCGAATAATATGTTCAATTTAAAAGGACATAGAAGTGTTGGTGGTTGTAGAGCATCTGTTTATAACTCACTTCCTATGGATTCAGCAAAAGTTCTCGCAAAATTTATGCTCGATTTCGAGAAAGTGAATAAATAGTAACAAATAATTATATTATGCGGGATTTCCAATAAAAAATGGGAATCCCGCATTTATTTATGAAAGATAAAATACTTCCAAAAGAACAGCATAAATTAGATCTTTCTAATCTCAGATTGATCCATCTTGCTTTCTTTACAGCGTTTGCTATTGCTATTTATGTAATAGAAAGTTTCATTCCCAAACCTTTCCCATTCATGAAACTTGGTTTGGCAAATATGATCGTATTGCTGTTATTAGTTTCTGGTAATATTAGATATGCATTTATTGTGATTATTAGTAAGACAGTTGCAGGAGGCTTTTTCAGTGGTCTTTTTTTCAGTCCTACAACTCTTCTTTCAATTAGTGGAAGCTTATGTTCGCTAGTTGTTATGACAATATTTATAAAGAGTAAAATTCGTTTTAGTTTGATTGGAATAAGCATTTTAGGAGCAGTAGCACACAACATGGCTCAAATAACAGTTGTGCGATTGCTCATCATAAAAGAAAATACAATATTTTATTTGACGCCGCTTCTAATTTTTATGGGAATAGTTACTGGAATAATTATTGGCTATATTACCAAATTGTTTTTGGAAAGGTTAACGGGAGATTATGAAAAAAGAAGTAATTAAATATTTAGCTCTTTCTATAATGATAATTGTTTTCTTTATAGGAATGGGATTTGGTCTGTTTCGATATTATAGCAGAGAACTTCCACCTCTTTCTGAACTACAAAGTTATGAGATGAAAGTTGGTTCAGAAGTTTATGATCGCAATGATAACCTAATACACATATTTTATGTAGAAAAAAGGCAATTAACTCACTTAAATGAGTTGCCTGATTATCTTAAAAAAGGGATGTTAGCGGTTGAAGATAAAAATTTTTACAAACATTGGGGTATGGATCAATTAGGGCTTATTCGCGCAATTATTATTGATATCAGTAAAGGAGATTTCTCTCAAGGAGCAAGTACTATCACTCAGCAGCTTGCCCGAAATATGTTCCTTTCACTCGATAAAAAAATACCACGAAAGATCAAAGAACTTATCCTTGCAATACGTATCGAAAAGAATTTCTCTAAAGATGAAATTTTAGAAATGTATTTTAATAAATCTCCATTTGGTCCCGGATTGTACGGTATCGAAGTGGGTGCCAAAAAATATTTTGGGATTGAAGCAAAAGATCTTTCTATTCCTCAAGCAGCTCTTCTTATTGGCATGCCACAGCTTCCAAGTGCATATTATCCTTACAGGTATCCAGAACGGGCAATTCGAAGAAGAAATATTGTACTCAAACGAATGTTTGAAGAAGATGTAATTACTAAATTGGAATATACTGAAGCCTATAATACTGAATTAGAATTGTTTGCACCTACCGGAAATTTTGGAGCAAAAGATTATTTTATTGAATTCATCCGTAGAAGGTTAGAGCGTGAGTATGGTACAACTCAGCTCTTTGCAGGTGGACTTAAGATATATACAACATTAGATATGGAACTTCAGGAATATGCTGATTCAGTTTTGAATATGAATTTGAGAAAGTTCGAGAATAAAAATGATTATGAATTCAAATACGATGATTTTCCTGTAGATACAGTAAACATTGTTACACCTTATGTTCAAGCGAGCGTATTCTCCATTGAACCAGAAACAGGTTTTGTGCGTGTAATGATTGGTGGAAGGAATTTTAATCATAGTAAGCTAAATCGTGTAATGCAGTCAATTCGGCAGCCGGGATCTTCTTTCAAACCAATATTATACTCAACAGCTATTGTAAATGGATATACTCCTGCCACGATCATACAGGATGAGTCTTTCTCATTTATACAAAGTGACACACTTTTCTGGAGTCCTAAAAATTACTCAAATAACAATTTTGGTTATACAAGATTACGGACAGGTTTAAAAAAATCTCGTAATATCTATGCTGCAAAAACAATATTTGATGTTGGTCCTAGAAAGGTAATGGAGTATGCTGAAAGATTTGGAATTACAACGCCAATTTATCCATTTTATACACTTTCTGTAGGTAGTATGGAAGTAAAGCCATTTGAATTAATAACTGCATACACAACCTTCCCAAATGGTGGAGAACGTGTTAAACCAATATATATTAGACGTGTAGAAGATAAGTATGGGAAGATTCTGGAAACGAACGAACCAGAAAAGATCAGAGTGATTAACGAGCAGGCAGCTTACATTATGGCTAGCCTGATGAAATCGGTTTGTGATGAGGGAACAGGTGTAGGAATCCGCTGGCAATCTGGTTATGAAACACTAGGTTCGATAAGTTATAAATGGAATGCAGCTGGTAAAACTGGAACAACAGATGATTTCAGAGATGCCTGGTTCATTGGTTATAACAAAAAACTAGTTACAGGTATTTGGGTTGGTTTTGATGATAATTCGAGTTTAGGAAGAAGTCAGTCTGGAGCTACAGCGGCACTTCCATCCTGGCCCTATATTATGAAGAAAGCAGTTTATCTGGATTCTCCTAAAAATAGTAAGGGTGAGCCAATTGTTAATGGTGACGAATTGCAATTTAAAAAACCTGAGGGAATTACTACTGTAGAAATTTCTAAAAGTACAGGGTTACTTCCTAAGAATAATTATGAAGAGACAATGCAGGAGATCTTCATCGTTGGTACTGAACCAACACCTCTAAGCGATAGCTTGAATTACAATTTCTATCCTACTTTCTATCGAGAGCATGATATGGATTCTTTGGTTGTTGACATGGGTGGAAAAGCCTATGTATGGCCGGATTCAATTATTTTAGAAGAGACTTATCCCGATACTGCCAGACCTGAATATATGGTTATGGCTCCCAGACATGAACCTGATCCGATTGACTTAAGAGGTGCATTTATCCTAAAAAATAAGCAAATTGTAGAAAGACCGGATAGCTTATTATGGAAAGGGCCCGACTGGTTAAATCCTGTACAAGATTCACTTGATTCGTTAGATGAACTTATTGAATCACTCATAAGGAGGGATAGTTGATCTTTCAAATTGTATATATTGTCACATTTATATCTCTTCTGATATATTTGTTTTACCTTTATCTGTTTTATTCAGGATTGAAGGACAGAGACATTTTGTTTTCTAATAATAAGCCTTATGTTTCGGTGATTATTGCTGCCAGAAATGAAGAGCAGAATATTGCCCGTATACTTACAGTCTTAGTTAATCAAACATATCCCGTAGATCAGTTTCAAATTCTTATAGCTAACGATGGATCTTCGGATGGGACAGAATCTATTGTAAATCAGTTCGCAAATAAATGGGATAATATTAAGTTATTGAATGTAGTTGGGAGAGAAGCTGTAATATCTCCTAAAAAAAACGCACTTTCTCAAGCTATCAAACTTGCTGATGGAGAGATAATTCTATCTACAGATGCTGATTGTTTAGTAGGAAAATATTGGATAGAATCAATGGTTGCGTGTTTTAACGATAACGAGATGGTTATAGGCTTTTCGCGAACCAAATTAGCGAATTGGACAAAAGCAAATTTTATTAAGAAGTTTGAGCATTTCGATTTTTTAGCAATGTTATTTGCTGCAGCAGGTGCAATTTCATCAGGAAAATATTTCTCCTGTTCCGGTCAAAACATAGCATACAAAAAAGATGCTTTTATTAAGGTTGGTGGTTTTGAGAAGATCAAGCATCTAATCTCTGGTGATGATGTAAACTTAATGCAGCTTTTCCGTAAAAGTGGAATGAAGGTGAATTTTGCTTTTACTGATCATAGTTTTGCTTATACAAGACCAATAGAGAATTTTGGAAAATTTTTAAGTCAGAGAAGTAGATGGACGTCTAATATGAAATGGCAAATATTGCTAAATCCTGAGTTCTTTATCTATCTTTTAAGTGTGTTCTTCATTACTTTTTTACCGATTATAATAATGTTTAATTACTGGCAATTGGGAATTGGATTGCTTTTGGTGAGGATTGTTCTAGAACTTATTTTTCTTAAATATGGCTATGAAGTTTTTGGAGAGAATAAAAAAAAGTTGATGTTTTATCCTGTTTGGTTTATTGTACAACCGTTTTACATTATTGCAATTGCAGTGATAGGCGGATTAAATATGTTCTCATGGAAAAAATAACAAATTGGAGGCTGTTATGAATTTGTTTAAAAGAGTGTTATTGATTATTTTGTGTGTTTCTTTTTTAACTTTACTCTTTGCACAAGATGATTTTGAAACTTGGAAATCACAACAAAAAGCTGAACTGAAAAAATACATAAGCGAACAAGACAAAGCATTTGCAGGTTTTCTTGAAAAGAATTGGGAGCAATTTGAAGCATTTAAAGCAGATGAAAAAGACACAACCCCCAAACCGGTAACAATGCCAAAAGTAGAACCAAAAAAAATTGAAGAGATAGAAGTTACAAAGAAGATAGAGGAGATTAAAATTCCTCCAAAAATGCAAATTGAAGAAAAAGAACAAGATGACAGTATGGTTACTGTAAAAATGACAGAAGATCCGCGAATTAATATAAATTATCTAGGATTACCCTTAGAATTGAATTATCAGCAAAATTTGGATATTCAATTGCAGAGTCCGATCAATGAAAAGGGAATTGCCGATTTCTGGTATTCAATTAGTAATATTGATCATACAACCCTCTTTGCACAAGCAAGTGATTATAGAGAACAACTGAAACTGAATGATTGGGGATACTGTCTGCTTTTGAACGAAATCACAAAAGAAGTTTCGGGGGAATCACAAAATCTTTCAAATCTTCTATTGTGGTTTATGCTTACAAAATCTGGTTATGAAGCCAAAGTTGGATATGCGGAGGACAATGTGTATTTACTTCTTCCCTGCAAGAATACTATCTATGGTGTCTCTTATGTTGTTATTGATGATAAAAGATTCTATACATTATCATTTGATAAACAACAACAACTTAATATTTCGATAAATACATATGATGGAAAATATCCTAATGCTGATGACCTAATTGACCTTAGCATTAAAGATTCACCAAAAGTTAAAAGTACGTTGATAGAAAAAGAATTGAAGTTCAGTTATGAGAATACTGAGTACTCAATTCCTGTAACATATAATCAAGCAACTGCTGAGTATTTTAAGAATTATCCGCAGACAGACCTGGAGGTATATTTTAAGGCTCCGCTATCTGATGAAGCTACTTATTCACTTACTTTAGGATTGAAACCCATTCTAGAAGGAAGAACTGAAGCTGATGCTGCAAATGTATTATTGCGATTTGTGCAGACAGCATTCCAATACAAAACTGACGGCGAACAATTTGGTAATGAGAAAAGCCTGTTTTCGGATGAGACACTTTTCTATCCTTACTCCGATTGCGAAGATAGATCTATAATTTTCTCCTATCTTATAAGCAATATTTTAGGTTTAAACGTTATCGGTTTAGATTATCCAGGTCATATCTCAACAGCTGTTCATTTCCAAAATGATCTGATTGGAGATAAAGTTACATATAATTCTACCAATTTTGTTGTTTGTGATCCCACTTACATAAATGCTAATATTGGAATGGCAATGCCAAAATTTAAAGAAGTAGAACCAAAAATAATTGATCTACAGAAATAGATGGGAGAGAAGATGAACTTTGTGATTTTTGATGACGAAAAGTGGAGCAATTTTTTCCCGATTACATTTACCCGTTCTACAGGTGATCTACGGGTTGGAATTCTCAAACTCCGCCAAAGAATTTCAAGTTATCTCGAAATTACTGATACAAATATTATTATCTCTTCACATTTGGAATCTATTTACAAAGAAAGGCATACTGATTGGGGTGTTAATCAAGTTAAAGACAAAAAAACAATCTTTATTAACAGTCGAATCAAGATTGATGCGGATTCCAAGAAAGCAATTATGAATTTGAAAATAGATGAATGTCTTATGCATGATGATACAATTTTAGCTGCAAAAATTAATCCCAAGAAACAGAATATTAATTCAGAAAATTTGCAAGATCTGTTTTCTAATCTGAAAAAGAATCAGAACTCAACAATTGAATGTTGGGAATTTTTGTGGGAACTTATTGCAGAAAATTCTGAATACATCAAGCGAGATTTTAATGATGTTTTTTATGATAAAGATAACTATTTTGAAACAGAATTGGGAACTACAATTATAAATCCATATAACGTGTGGATAGGTAATGGGACAATGATGAAACCTGGTGTCGTGATAGATGCAACCGATGGTCCTGTAGTATTAGATGAAAATGTTACAATCATGTCAAATGCAGTAATTATTGGACCTGTATATGTTGGTAAAGGGTCAACCATTAAAGTTGGTGCGAAGATCTATGAAGGAACATCAATTGGACCAGCGTGTAAAATTGGTGGAGAAGTAGAAGAAACAATCTTTCAGGGATATACAAATAAACAACATGATGGTTTTTTGGGTCATAGTTATCTTGGTGAGTGGATCAATTTGGGTGCTGATACAAATAATAGCGATCTTAAAAATAATTATGGTCAGGTTTCAATTTATTTCTATCCTCATAAGAAAAAGATTGATTCAAATAGTAATTACTTGGGTGTAATTATTGGTGATCATTCTAAAACAGGGATCAATTCAACGATAAATACAGGATCTTCTATTGGGATAGGATGTAGCTTATTTGGTGCTGAGATTATAAAGAATCATGTTCCCAGCTTTAATATTGGAACTGGAGCTAAAACTTATGAGTATCAGTTAGAAGACTTTATAGAAACTGCAGACCTTGTAAAAAAACGCCGAGCTTTATCCTTCTCTCAATCAGAGAAAGAGCTTTACAGTAAGATCCATAAACAGGTTTTTTGATAACTAGCGTAAATATATAGATTGAAGTAGATTGGAGCTATAATGCAAGAATATATAAAAGTAGTATTTCGAACTGGAAGAGAAGGCTACTATTTAAATAATAAAGAATACGAAATTGAACCTGATATTGATGTAATAGTAAAAGTTGAACGTGGAGAAGATGTTGCAAAAATCTTGAATTGTGCTGTTGAATCTGAACAAATATGTAATAAAATTGATTCAAAAGAAATATCCTCTATCAAACGGATAGCAACGGAAGCAGATTATAAGCAATTGGATATTGTAAAAAAGAAAGAAGAAGAAACTGAGAAAAAGTTCCTTGAAATGCTAAAAAATCAACCCTTTACAATGAAGCTTTTGCAAACGATCTACCAATTAGATGGCAATAAACTTACTTTTTTCTTTTCTGCTGATGGCAGGATAGATTTCAGGGATTTCGTGAGAGAACTTGCATCCGAGTTTAAAACTAGAATCGAATTACATCAAACTTCAGGCAGGGAAGATGCACGAAGATTGGGTGGACTTGGAATGTGTGGTAAAGCCTATTGCTGTGTAACTTTTTTAAGGAAATTCAATCAGGTAACAATTCAAATGGCAAAAGATCAAAATTTATTAAGCAATCTTTCTAAAATCTCGGGTCCTTGTGGTAGGTTACTTTGTTGTCTGCATTATGAAGAAGAATTCTATCTGAAGAAATCTGAGGAATTTCCAGAACTTGGACAGGTCATTAAATTTAAAGATCAAAAAATGTATGTAGAAAAAAATGATTATTATAATAATCGTATAAATTTGATAGCTGAGGATCATGAGCGTTTCATAGTAACTTTAGAAGAGTTTAAAGAAATAGTACAACAAAAGAAATGAGAAAAAACGTTCTTGATTTGTTACCCGATGAATTAGTTCAACATTTGCTGGAACTCGGCGAGAAAGAATATAGAGCAAAACAGATCTTAAATTGGATTTATAGTAAACATACAATAGACTTTAGTGAGATGACATCTCTTTCAGAAACACTCAGAGTTAAGCTTCAAGAAACCTATCAAATTGGAATTCCAAAAATTCTCAATAAAGTAGTTTCAGTTGACGGAACCACAAAATATCTTCTTACTCTACAAGATGAAAGTAAAATTGAAATGGTTATTATTCCTAATGGGAAAAAAAATACACTCTGCATCTCTTCTCAAGTTGGATGCGCCAGGCAGTGTGAATTTTGTGCTACAGCAAAACTGGGTTTTACCCGTAATCTAGATACTTATGAGATTACATCACAAGTATTTCTAGCTATTATTGAACTGGGTGAAGAAAAACTCACAAATATTGTTTTCATGGGAATGGGCGAACCACTTGATAATTATGAAAATGTTGTTAAGGCAATAAGAATTTTACAACATGACCTTTGCTTTAATTTCAGTCCAAGAAGAATTACCGTTTCAACTTCCGGTGTGATTCCACAAATTTCTAAACTAGCTGATACCGGCTTAAAGCTTAAGTTGGCTGTTTCACTAAATTCTGCGATTCAATCTAAAAGAGAACTACTTATGCCTATCAGCAAAGTATATCCTTTAACAGAGTTAAAAAAAACCTTGATTGATTTTAGAAAGAAAACACCTTATCGTATCACGTTTGAGTATGTGATGATAAAAGATTTTAATATCGGGCGTGAGGATGTGAAAGCTCTATTAAAATATTTAGGTGATATATCTTGTAAGCTTAATGTTATTAAATGGAATAAAGTTGAAGATCTTCCTTATGAGACACCTTCAGCTATTGAGATTGATAAATTTATAAGTTCAATGAATGTTCTAAGTTCTGCTGTTACGTTTAGAAAAAGCCGAGGAATTGATATCGATGCAGCGTGTGGACAATTAGCTACCAAGAATATTTTTTGAGGTAGTGTATCATTGTTTATGAAAGATTATGAAAAAAAGCACTGCCTTTCCGAAGCTTCATACAACGATTTTCTTCTTGCTGAGATTCGGAAAGTTTTAACTCAGTCGTAACTTTCCGAATCTTGGCTGAGAGACTTCCTTTGGCGGAAGCTTCGGAAAGGTCGGAAATGAGGAGATTTTATGAAAAATTTTGACGTTAGTACACTTGCTAAAATGATCGATCATACAGAATTGAAATCTAATTCTGGTGAGAAAAAGATCAAGAATTTATGCGATGAAGCAAAGCAATATGGATTTATATCTGTATGTGTGAATCCGGCAAATGTTGAATTTGTTACAAAGCAGTTAGAAGGAAGCGATGTTCTAGTCTGTAGTGTTGTAGGTTTCCCGCTAGGAATGAATACTACTGAGATAAAGGCATTAGAAGCAAAAAAAGCTGTTGCGCAGGGAGCTTCTGAGATAGATATGGTTATCAATGTTGGTGCTATGCGTGATGGTAAACATGACTTTATTAGAGAAGATATAAGACAGGTTGTTCAGGCAAGTGCACCTGCACATGTAAAAGTGATTTTAGAAACATGTTATCTAACTGATGAAGAAATTGTAAAATCATGTGAGTTAGCTGTTGAGGCAGGTGCTCATTTTGTTAAAACATCAACTGGCTTTGGTGCTTTTGGCTCCTTTGAACATCATGTTCGACTTATGCGCAAAACTGTTGGACCCGATATCGGAGTGAAAGCCTCAGGAGGAGTTTCTAATTTTAAAGATGCTATGAGAATGGTAGATGCTGGAGCAACCAGATTAGGAACGAGTGCAGGAATTGTGATCATGGAAGGAGCAAAATTATTTAAATATGCTCCAGATGCTTGGCTTGAGCCGGAAATTCCATGTCATACCTGTCCAGCCAGAAGCGCTAGTATATCAAAATTGCCGAAGGCATTATATCAATATTATACTAACATGTGCTTGAAATGTGATTACCGCGAAAAATATAATAAATTTTATGAATAGGAGGTCAGTAAAAATGAATGGATGGATGAATAAAATTGTAAAAGTAGACCTCAGTTCTGGGAAACAAACGATTGTAAGTATTAGTGAAGATGTGAGAAGAAAATTTATCGGAGGTAGAGGTTTAGGTTTAAAGTTGTATACTGATCTTTGTTCCGCTAATATTGATGCATTAGGTGAAGAAAATGCAATTGTGTTTTCAACTGGACCTCTCACAGGAATTATTCAAACTGCTGGACGCTATCAAGTTACTACTCGGTCACCACTTACAAATGCAATCTGCAATTCAAGCTCCGGAGGTTTTTTTGGAGCGATTTTAAAGAAGACTGGACTTGATGCACTGATAATTACAGGAAAATCTTCAAAACCTGTCTATCTTGAAATCACCGATGACAGTATTAACATAAAGGATGCAAAACATATTTGGGGAAAAAATACTCATGAAACCATGAAAACCTTAAAAAGTAATTCATCCTCCAACGTTTCAATAGCCTGCATCGGACCAGCTGGAGAAAATCTGGTTCCTTATGCTTCCATCATGAACGATAAAGACAGGGCTGCTGGGCGTGGTGGTGTTGGAGCTGTGATGGGTTCTAAAAACCTTAAAGCAATTACTGCAAATGGCAAAAAGGAAATTCAGGTTGATAATCCTGAGAAATTAAAAACAATGATTTCAACAATAAACACACTAATAGATAAGAATCCAGTAACTGGAAAGTCATTACAACTTTTGGGAACATCAGTTCTAGTTAATGTGGTAAATGCGCATGGAATGTATCCTACAAAAAATTTCCAGCGAGGGGTTTTTAATGATGCAGAGGGAACAAGCGGAGAGAAAATCGCTGAAACTATTCTGCAAGGAAGAAGTGCTTGCTTTAAATGTCCTATTGCTTGTGGAAGAAAAACAAAAACCAGTAACCGCGAAGGTGAAGGTCCAGAATACGAAACGGTTTGGGCATTCGGTGCACAATTGGGGATTAGCGATCTGGAAACAATTACAGAAGCAAATTATACTTGTAATGAGTTAGGGTTGGATACAATAACTGCAGGCAGTACAATCGGTTGTGCGATGGAGCTTTATGAAAAGGGGGCTTATCCTAATAAAATGGAATGGGGTGATTCTTCTAATCTAGTAAAGTATGTTGAGGACATTGCTTATAGAAGAGGTGTTGGGAAAGACCTGGCTCTTGGTTCTAAAAAATTAGCTGAGAAGTATGGAAGACCCGAACTTGCTATGCAAGTAAAGGGAATGGAGTTACCTGCTTACGATCCCCGTGGAGTGCAAGGACAAGCTTTATCTTATGCAACATCAAATAGAGGTGGATGTCATATGCAGGGGTATCTTATCTCACCTGAGATTCTTGGTTCACCTGTTTTTATGGATAGATACTCAATTGAAGGAAAAGCTGAAATTGTTGCATTGTTTCAGGATATCTCTGCAGCTGTTGACTCGCTTGTACTATGTAGATTTTTACAATTTGCAATTAGTATTGATACATTTAAAGATATACTAAACGTGGTTACCGGATTTGACTACTCAGATGTTGAATTGCTTGAAGTAGGAACGCGAATATACAATCTGGAAAGAAAATATAATGCGGAAGCGGGTTTATCACGTAAAGATGATATGTTGCCATCCAGATTTATGGAAGAAGAATTATCCGAAGGTGCTTCTAGAAACAGGGTAGTGCAACTTGATGAAATGTTGGATAGATATTATAAACTTCGTGGATGGGATGAAAATGGCATACCTACCGCTGAAACTTTAAAGAGTTTGGGGATTTGAGGAGAGAAATGAAAGTCACATTAGCAGGATTCAACATTGATACAAACTTGGTAGATAAATTACCTGAAGGTACTATAGCTACACCTGAGACAATATCAGCTGCTTACGCTCGTATCAGCCGTGATCCAAGAGATGTACCGGAATTACGAAAAGAAGCCAGAGAGCAGGTGAAAAAGGCGCGTCGTTCTAATAAGGCAATTGTCTTTGGTATGAGTCATCATTCTGTAGCCGAGCATGCTTATTTTAATTTTGATATTTTGCAGATCTCTCGTCTTGCGTTGGAGGAATTGGAAGCACGCCGCATCGGAGCCGCTTATACTGAAAAATCACAAAGGTATATTACATTAAAAGGTGATTTTGTTATTCCAAAAGAGTTCATTGAAGATGATGCAAAGAAATTTAAAGAACTGGTTGAATTCCAAAATAACTTTTATCAGGATAACTTAGAAAAACTTACCATATTTCAGTTTTGTAATAATCCTGAACTAGCAGAACAAGCCGAAGAAGCAACTGCTAACGGTATTTATTCTAATATGAATCGGGCTAAGAATACGCTAGAAGGTTGGGCAAAAGAAGATGCCAGATATGCCCTGAGTTTAGCTACTCAGGCTCAACTTGGCATGTCTTTCAATGCAAGAACTTTGGAACATGCCATTCGCA
>JAVCCD010000218.1 GCA_030765665.1 Candidatus Tenebribacter mawsonii
ACACTCACTCCAAATTCAGCCATCTTTTGAGCTGTTTTTGGTCCGGCTCCATGTGCTTCATTTGAGATTGCACGATTATCATAAGTTTCAATTTCTTTAGTTTCTTCATCATAGATAAAGAAAAACTCTGTTCTTCCAAATCTTGGATCCATTTTAGAATCCCATTCTGTTCCTTTTGCTGTTAATAGTATTTTCATTTATTACCTCAATTTTTTCTGGTTACTAAGCCCCAGCTTGGTAACCAAAAGTAATATTTATTTATGTATCCAAGCTGGGGCTTGGATACAAGAATTTCTATTTTGTTAGTTGCTATATTTTCTTTATTTTTTCCCAACTTTCATCTAAAATTTGTTTTATTTTACCGTTGTCAAATTCCACGATTGTTTTACCTTGAGTCATTGCTTTTGTGAAATCCTCATCATAAGGGATTTCGCAAATCAAATTGATGTTCTCTTTTTTTACGAAGCTGTGAATCTCATTTGACTTATTAATATTAATATCCGCTTTATTGATTATGCATCCTGCTCTAATCCCAAACTTTTTCACAAGCTCATAAACTCGTTTCAAATCATGAATTCCTGAAACAGAAGGTTCTGTTACAAGTACAACATAACTTGCTCCGGATAACGATGATACTACCGGACATCCAATACCGGGTGAACCATCTACGATAAGAATTTCTTTCCCTTCTTTTTCTGCTAGAGCCTTTGCTTCATTTTTCACTTTTGCCACTAATTTACCGGAATTATCTGCACCGACTCCTAATTTAGCATGCACCATTTTTGTCCCAGTCTTAATGTTGGAAATATGCCAATTCCCTACATTCTGCTCATTCATACTTATCGCATCGGTTGGACATACAAGTGCACAATATCCGCATCCCTCGCAATCAAGGGATTGTACAACATATTTATTATCAATAACAGGAATTGCGTCCCAACGGCAAACCTCAGCACATTTTCCGCATTTAATACATTTTTCTTGATTGATTTCGGCAAGTACACCACTATAAAAATCTTCAGATTCTCGTCGGTCAGGCTGCATAAGAAGATGCATATCAGCTGCATCTACATCGCAATCTGCTACAATTACTTCTTTTCCACCAAGATAGGCAAAAGAAGCTGTGATAGATGTTTTTCCTGTCCCACCTTTTCCTGAGATTATTACGATTTCTTTCATTTTGTAACCTTCTGTTCGCCACAAAGACACCAAGGCACCAAGAAAAAAATGTTAATTTCTTCTATGTTCTTCGTGTTCCCCGTGACTCTGTGTATAAATATTATTTCTTTCATAATGCATTCTCCTGCTGATATTCGGAAATGAATGAAATTATGTTTTCAAGTTGAACTTTTACTTCCGAGATTTTGGGGTAGAGAAGATTCCCATCAGAATATATTTCTGCTATCTTTCTCATATTAGGGATTTTGGCAATTATTTGAATATTATTTTCTTCACAATATTTTTCCACATTAGTATCACCGATCCCGAATCTGTTAATAATTACTCCCATATCCTTTTTCAATTCTCTCATTGTATCTATGGCGAGTATTAAATCATGTAGTCCAAAAGGTGTTGGCTCTGTTACAAGTAATATCAGATCAGCATCTTTAGTAGCTTCAATAACCGGACAGGAAGTTCCCGGAGGAGCATCGAAAATTTTAATTATTCTTTCTGGGAAATTTTCATCTACATAATCTAAAGTTTGCTTTATAAGCGGAACAGCTTGCTCTTCACCGATAATAAGTTTACTTTCGATAAAATCTAAATTGCCTGATTTGAAATGTTGCAGTTCGCCCATTTTTTTTGGTATCATAGGTAGAGATTTTGTTGGGCATAACTCGCTGCAAGCGTAACATCCGTGGCATAATTCAGGAAAAACCATGATCATTTTACCCAGTTTCATCACGGCGTTAAAATTACACACTTTTTGACAATTCCCGCATAGAATACACTCGTCTTTTTTCCATTTTGGGATCATTTTAAATTTATCTTCTTCGTGGATCTTATCACCAGAAATAAATAAACCTGAATTTGGTTCTTCCACATCCAGATCTGTTAATACAACATCTTCTGATTCTGCTAATAATGAAGCCAGATTTGTAGAAACTGTAGTTTTACCGGTTCCACCTTTTCCGCTGGCAATTGCTATTTTCATATTTTTCCTTTTCTTGTATTCAATTAATAAAATGTTAGTTTTAATTTTTCCTATTCTTCAGACGGTACAATCAAAACCGGTATTTGAGAGAGAGCAATTAGAGATTTATGAACGCTCCCATACAAAAGATTATGGAACTTTCCATGTTTATGAGAACCAATAACAATAAGATCAGCCTTAAATATATCTGCTTCCTTTAATATATTATCAACTGTTGCTCCTTCCATTAAGATGCATTCAGCTTCAATTCCATCCTTGCTTAAGTTATTGTGAATTTCGTTAAGCCGATCCTCAATTTGTTTTTTATGAACATTGATCAATTCCATTGAGGGTGTTTGATTAAATTCTGTTGTGATTGCAGAAAGATATGATTCTAATGTTTCAGAGTGAACTATAAGCAACTGTCCTTTGGATTCTTTAATCATTTTTTTTACATAATTAATTACCTTGTCTGTAGTGTCTAAAAAATCAATAGCCGCTAAAATTCTTTTCATAATGACCTCCTAAAATAAAATAATTTGTTACCTTCCGAATGTTTCTTATATTAGTGATCGCAGAGATTATCTCCGGATTTTAATCCTTCCGAAATATAGGTTTCCACGAGTCCTTTAAGATTATCTGAACGCAATCCAATTATCACCTCAATATTATTTTGTGCAAAGAGCTGTTGTGCCCTGCTTCCCATTCCGCCGGCAATAATTGCTGTACAGCCAAGTTTTCTCAAGAAAGCAGGATGTGAACCAGGTTCGTGTGGCGGTGGTGATACAAATTCTTCGTTGATGATCTTGTCGTTTGCAACTTCATAAATTGCAAATTTCTCACAATGTCCAAAATGAGCACATAAATTTCCACGTTCTGTTGGTATCGCGATTTTTTTGTTCATTCATTCTCCTTTTTAGCAACGAACAATGCAAACAAAACTAACAATTCAATTTTTTTTATTAGTATAGTTGGTTTTGTTAGTTACTATTCTTTTATTTCTTTTTCTGTTTTTTTATTATTAATAACCGAAAATTCGGCATCAATAACTTTTTTCTCATTCTGCTTATCTTCAATTTGTTTGGGATGAATTACTTTGTCGAACAGTTTTTTTATTTTACTATTCTCACTTGTTAGATCTTTTACTACAGTTCCAGCGATGGCAGTAATTACTGTCCCCAAAATAGAATTTCTCCCACGATGACTTTGATTTCGCTTATTCCTGTATTTATAACCATCGTAATGTCTACCATCTGTCATATTTATTTACCTCATAAAAAATGGCGACAGAGGAGGAGAGATTCAACCCCTGCCGCATTTTACATTACTCGTCCTTTTTCAATTCGGAGAGTCGTGCTTCCATTGTTTTCAGTTCATTCTTCAGGGTATCCATCTCTGATTCAAGATACTTTTCTTCATCTTTTGCTGAATATTGTTGAACTGGATAATTCGGATAATTAGAAAATCCCCGATTTCCGAATCCTTGTCCGTAACCTCTTCCAAAGCCACGACCGAATCCTCTACCAAAACCTGCACCACCTCGTGGAGTACCTTTTGTGAATCCCGGGCTTTCATAACCGTTGCAATATCCTAAACCTCTACCTGTCATTGGTCCCATTCCTTCCGGACCTCTTCTGTCACCTCTTGGCATGATAACCTCCTTATCTTTTTGGTAATACCAAATTATCTGTTTCTCCCTTGTCCTTGATTTTGATTTTGATTTTGACCTTGACCTCGATCTTGTCTCTGTCCTTGACCCTGACCTTTGTCACGTCCCATATTATTTCCTGCAGATTTTCCTAATCCGCGTCCTGTTCTTGGTCCTTTACCATCTGGTCCTGTTCTATCTCCACCTGGCATAATTACCTCCTTCTTCCTTTATTATTATTACTGCAACATCTTCCATGTCCGAATCCTCCTGCCAGATCCACTAAATTATCTTACCCGCAAGACGGGCATTTTAATATCTTGTTCTCGAAATTTGTATTGAACATATGTCCACAAGAATTGCATTTTATAATGTTACCACGGAAGTGAATATTTCCACCATCAATTTGAAGATGTTTACCCTCAATAATAAATTCAGCGATCTTTTTACGGGCATTTTCAATTAGTCGAGAAAACGTGGAACGTGATATTTCCATCTCTTCAGCAGCATTATTATGATTCATGCCGATGTTGTCTGCAAGCCGAATTGCCTCATATTCATCAATTGAAAGTTCAATTGAATCTAATGATGATCTTCTTATCCCTACGGGTTTAAATTCCGTATAAAGTGGAGGTCTGTGCACAATCCTCT
>JAVCCD010000317.1 GCA_030765665.1 Candidatus Tenebribacter mawsonii
GATATTGGTAAGGTTTTTGAATATCAGGTTGTACCGAATATTGAATTTACACCAGTTGGTCGATTGGTTGGTCATATTCCACTTGGAGATAATTTTGTTGCGGATAAAGCAAAAGAAATTAATAATTTTCCTACTGATCTTCTTATGAAATTACGTCATTTAATTCTTTCTCATCATGGTGAATATGAAAAGGCATCAGCCAGACTTCCTCAAACATTGGAAGCTACAATCCTTCATCAAGCAGATAACTTTGATGCTCAAGCAATTGGTGTTCAGCAACTCAAAAATGCCGTAACAGATAAAGATGCAACATGGACAGAATTTGATAGACTAAATAACAGATTCTACTTTGTAAAATAATATATGTTTCAAGCATCAGTTCTAGCAAGTGGCAGCAAAGGGAATTCAATCCTGATAAGAACCGAGAACACAAAAATACTTCTCGATGCAGGATTAAGTGGCAAGAAAATTACTAATTTCATTCAAAGTATTAATCTCGATGAAAATAAAATGGATGGAATTGTTATCAGTCATGAACACAGTGATCATATTCGTGGTGCAGGAATTATTTGTCGAAAATTACATATCCCACTACATATTACAAAAGATACATATCAAGCTTGTAAGGAACGTTTAGGCAAATTACCAGCAGGTGTTATCCATTTTGAAAATGGATCTACCTTTATTATAGGGAATCTTAAGATCAGGGCATTCCAATCTTCCCATGATGTAGTGGACGGTAGCAATTTTACATTAATGAAGATAGGTGATGAATCTCGGAAATTGGCTATTGCAACAGACCTTGGCTTCAGTTCCAATTTAATGATCACACAACTCAGAGATTCTACTTCAATAATTTTAGAAAGTAATCATGATGTTAATATGCTAATCAGCGGCTCATATCCTCCTCATCTTAAGCAAAGGATCAAGAGTAAGCAAGGGCATCTTTCTAATGAACAAGCTGTTGATGTGATAAAAAAAGTTTATCATCCAGGATTAAGAAATATAATTCTTGCACATCTGAGCGAAGAAAATAATTTACCCAAAAAGGCAGAAAAATTGATGAAAGATTTTCTGATTAAAAAAGATAAAAATCTAAATCTTTTTGTTGCTTCTCAGTATGAATCAACAAAATTGATAGATGTATAATTTAATAGTTAAAGGAAAAAAATGTTAGTTCCGATATTAATTTTATTAATTGGATTTGTAATCCTGATAAAAGGTGCTGATTTCTTAATAGATGGTGCATCTTCTCTTGCTAAGAAGATGTCAATATCTGAAATAGCAATTGGTTTAACAATTGTAGCTTTTGGAACTTCAGCTCCTGAATTGATTGTAAATATTTTTGCCAGCGTTGGTGGACATCATGAGATTACGTTTGGTAATATTTTAGGAAGCAATATCTTTAATATCCTCATGGTGTTAGGTGTTGCTGGATTAATCTCGACAATAGTAGTTCAAAGAAACACGATTCTTAAAGAGATCCCATTTTTATTAGTTGCTACAATATTAGTTTTTGTTTTAGCTTTATGGAATTCTGATCTATCATTTTTTGATGGTATTATTCTTATTGCTTTTCTCACAATATTTTTTATTTACGTTATTGTTTTTTTAAAAGCCAAACCATTGTTAGGTTCAGACATTAAAGAACATTCTTATTTTGTTACATTTATCATGATGTTCTTTGGTATTATTGGTTTGTTTTTTGGTGGGAAACTTGTTGTGGATAATGCAGTTAAAATTGCACTTCATTTTGACGTAAGTGAGAAATTTATTGGTCTTACGATTGTAGCATTAGGTACGTCTCTTCCAGAGCTTGTAACATCAATAATCGCCATAAAAAAAGGTAGGAACGACCTGGCAATTGGTAATGTTATTGGTTCTAATCTGTTTAATATTCTTCTTGTCTTGGGTGTGAGTTCACTTATTGCTCCCATACATTATGATGTTACACTAAATATTGATTTCATATTTCTTTGTGTCATAACTATTATGCTTTTTACAAGTATGTTTGTGGGTAAAAAGCATAAGCTAACAAAAATTGAAGCTGCGCTTTTTGTTTTTTTGTATTTGGTTTATTTAGTATTTTTGTTTGTAAGGAAATAAGAAATATAGATTGAAAAGAGATTGAATAACGAATAAAGATCAACGATTTGAGATTTATGGAGTATAGTATTTTTAAACATTCGTTAATCGTTGTTCTTTGTTCTTAGATCTAGAGAGAGTGAATATCGAATAAAAATTAATTCACATTCCGAAGCCTTTCTTTCAAATTATTTTATATCAGAGGATTCGGAAGGTTAATAGAAAAGTGAAATAATGTAATTGAATAAAACTTTACGAATCTTACTTGCGAGAATTCTAAAAAGGAAGCTTCGGAAAGGAAATTTAAAAAGGAGATTCTATGAAAAAAAAGTATTTAGTTCTATTAGTTATGATCTTGATAGTTATTAGCGGTTGTGACATTTTTAATACAAACTTCGATGATCTGGAAGATGCTAGAATGTATAAAGCAAAAGTCATAACTGATGCTCCGATTCCGGCGTCACTGAAGATTATGACCTGGAACATAAAATTTGGAGGAGC
>JAVCCD010000326.1 GCA_030765665.1 Candidatus Tenebribacter mawsonii
AGCCGCAGCTCTGGCTTCAGTTAGAAAAGAATTAGTAAATTTGAAATGAAATTTTCAAATCAAAAATAATAAAGTACAACGGCAACGGCGCATAGCAGAGCCGTTAGGCACAAGCAGGAGACGAAACCGAATGATAAATTTGCTACAAAAGAAAATAAAAACCCACCGCACAAATAGCACATTTGTTTTTTTGCCGACACACTAAAAGCCCGACACGAAAAAACCAAAAGAGCTATTTCTTTCCACCACACAAAGATTGGTGGTTATTTGGTATAAAAAGCAACTTTCCTAATAGTGCTATGGTAGAGATATTTAAAGTGCTAAATGAAATTTAATCTATACTAACAAAAAATTATGTATATTTGGTTTTTTCAGAACTTAGTCGCTTTTTTATTAATAAAACCTACAATATCATGAAAACTCTTCTATCTTTCTTTTTTTTATTAGCTATTTCAAACTTATTAGTTGCACAAAACACTCCTGTTGCCGTTAATGATACAGTAACGACAATGAGCGAGCATCCTATTGATGTAAGTGTACTACAAAACGATTATGATCCAGATGGAGATGAAATTGAAATTCAAACTGTTAGGTCACCAGAACATGGTGAAAGTGATTATGATGAATCTACAATTTATTACACTTCAGATACGTATGTTGGTTTAGATTCATTGAAGTATAGAATTAGAGAAGTTGAGGATCATTCAAATGTATCAGAATACGCATGGGTGTTTTTTAATGTAGAAGAAAATCCCAATTTACCAATAGCTGTTGATGATAATGAAGAAGTATTGAAGCTTATACCAACACAATTAAATATCCTTGAAAACGATTTTGATCCAAATGGTGGTGAGTTTATTATTGATGAGGTTCATAAGGTTAACGGTTCAGAATATGCCAACTTCCTAATTGAAATATCTGAAGATTCTTTGAGCGTAATTGTCACAACTCAATATCCATTGGAAGACGATCTGGCAATGTTTGAATACAGAATCAAAGAGAAAAATACAGGGAATGCCTATTACTCCGACTGGGCAACAGTAACTATTGATCTTCTTGATAACCCTGATATACCTATTGCAGCTGATGATAATGAAGAAGTACTGCAACTTGTACCGACAGAATTAAATATCCTTGAGAACGATTCTGATGCAAATGGGGATGAATTTATTATTGATGAAGTTTACCTGCTAAGTAGTAACTTAACAATTGAAGTTTCTGAAGATTCTTTGGGCTTAACTGTTACAACTCGTCATCCTATATACAATGTGGCAAGCTTCAAGTACAGAATCAAAGAAAAAAATACTGAGGATGCTTATTACTCCGACTGGGCAACCGTAACCATTGATATACTAGATAACCCAGATATACCTACCGCAGTTGATGATATTGCTAATGCTATTGGAGGAGAAACCATTGATATATATGTTCTTGAAAATGATATTAACCCTAGTAGTTCCCAGTTAGAGATTGAAAGGGTTGGAGAAGCAACTTTAGGAAGTGTTGGGATAGTAAATGATCATTTGACATATACGCCTAATTACTCTGCTTACGGAAGTGAAACATTGAGCTATGGAATACGCTTGGCTGATCAAACCTATTTATATGATTTTGGACAGGTAATTATTAATGTTGCCAACAACCCAGGATGTCCTGTTGTAGTTGATGATGTAGGTACAGGTATTTGTGGAGGAGAAACAATTGTTGAGGTGTTAGAAAATGATTATGATCCTGAAGGTGCAGAAATTGAAATAAAGGATGTCAGATTGGTTTATCCTTCTTCTCTGAATGTACAGATACAAGGCACCTCAATTATAGTAACAGGAGCATTAGGAGATATCGTTATTAATAGCGAAAATGTTAGATTGGAATATAGAGTACAAGAGGTTAATAACCCAGAGTCATATTCTGAGTGGGCTACAGTTACAATTGAGATGGAACAGGATGCTAATTATCCAATGCTTTTTAATGATTATGCAACAACCATCTCTGGATACCCTACAGAAATTGACATTTTAGCAAATGATATGCTGAACGGATATGATCCATTATTTTTCTTCGCTAGTAATTATGGACACTGCCAGTTAAATGATAAATTAACATTTACATCATATATGACAACTAACGGATTTGCAAAGTTTACTTATAGAGCCATGGGAGCTGTTGATGGATATATATCATTCGGTGAAATAGAGGTGGAAATTGAGCCAAATAATTCATATGACTCACTAGATATTAATAATATAAATGCAGGGATACATTCAGATGGGTTTTTATTTTCTAGTTATGACGAAGTTATAGATTATGACATTTCAAACTATAAACCACACTTTGAATATCCCAAAGGTTCTGGAAAACATAGCATATTTAGTAACTCACTCTGGATAGGAGGCATTGATCAAAACGATAGTCTGCATTTAGCAGCACAACGGTATAAACAAGATGGTTATGATTATCAGTTTGGACCTATATCAAACAATTATGATAATCTTGAATTTTTTACCAAATGGAGTAGGTTGTGGAAGGTGAATAAAGAAGATATAAGTTATCACAGAAATAATTATTGGAAAGAAGATTATGAGCCGGTTGATGCTATCATAACTTGGCCTGGCAATGGAGATGTCTCAAATGGACAGGCAGAACAACTCGCCCCATATTTTGATTCAAATGAAAACGGAATTTATGAACCATTATCGGGAGACTACCCTTTGATTAGGGGAGACCAAAGTGTCTTATTCATATTCAATGATGATAGAATACACACAGAGACAATGGGGGGCAGTTTGGAAGTCGAAGTACATGGAATGGCTTATGGATTTGATGAACCTGAAAATGAACTTTTGAATAATACCGTATTTGTTCATTATGACATTTATAATCGATCAGAAAATACTTATTACAACACTTACTTTGGTACATGGACAGATATTGACTTAGGCTACGCACAGGATGATTACGTTGGATGCAATGTTGAACTAGGGTCATATTATGGATATAACGGCAGGTTAGTTGATGGAAATGGAGAGCCTGAAGCATATGGAGCTAACCCACCAGCACAAAGTGTAACTATAGTTTCGGGACCTTTTATGGATGAAGATAACACCGATAATCCTGATGGAGGATGTGATAATAGCATTAACGGATTGAACTTTGGTGATGGAATTATTGATAATGAAAGGCTTGGTATGACGGGGTTTGTTTATCATAACAATAATTCAGGAGCACTAGGTGACCCCAATATAGCTCCTCAATATTATAATTATATGAATGGTTTTTGGAAAGATAATACTTCCATTATGTATGGTGGAACAGGGCATGTAACTTCTTCAGGAACTGTTGGGCCTGAATGTAGTTTTATGTTCCCAGGAGATTCCGATCCATGTAATTGGGGAACGGATGGTGTACTACCTAATGATGGCTATAACCAAGAAGGAAAATACTGGACAGAAGAAACAGGAGATAATGGATTACCTAATCCGCCAGAAGACAGGAGAGGATTAGGTGTTACAGGCCCATTTACATTTGATCCGGGAGAAAGACAGGAATTAGAATTGGCTTTTTCTGTAGGACAGGGAGAGGATGGTCCCTATTCAAGCACTGAGCAACTTTTTGAAAATTTAACTAACCTGTTCCAATTGGTTGAAGATGGGCAGATTATTATTCCTAGTGATCAGCTTTCTGTTGAAGAACAAGAAAGCAATAAAGTGAATTTGAAAGTATATCCAAATCCGGCGAAAGAATTTGTTTCAGTTAAGATAGATGGAAATATTTATGAAAAATTAAATTATCAGATTTATAATAACCTTGGCAAACTTGTTGTAAGCGGGGAAATTTTTGCGAATATTAAGAATACCATAGATATTCAAAATTTTGAACTGGGTTTATACATTATTAAAATTCAAAATCAAGGTGTTGTATTTAGCGGAAGATTTATTAAGATGTAAAAAAAAGACAAAACATTCAGATTTAGAACCCCAACTCGGCGTAGTTTGTAACTACGCCGTACTATCAAAATCCAACTAGAACAAGTCATTTAGCCCCAAGACAGCATACATCACAAAAACAAAAAAGTGTAAACTAAATTCAGGACGAGGCATTAATAGCCACCGCATAAGCCATACACATTTGCAATTCACACGAGCCAACGCTAAAGCCAAAAATTGCAAAAGAGTATGTCTTGCCAACGCACCGTAAGTAATGAAAATTGTAGCAAATTTGAAAAATAAAGTGATTGAAAATAAGGAATGCCAGTGCCTAACAACAAATATACGGCATTTGGCAGATATTACTAAATATAAAGATATTAGCAATAAATAAAATTAGTTGTAATTTGAAAATGATGCGTTTCAAAATGCCAAACGCCGCATATTCAAAACGTTGTGCGTCATGCTAAAAGGACAGTGCTAAAATTAATTTAATTTGGTGCATTGAACAAACTGAAGTACAACAACCAAAACATAAAACGGGGTAAGCCGAAAACCGACCAGAGTAGGCAAAAAAA
>JAVCCD010000088.1 GCA_030765665.1 Candidatus Tenebribacter mawsonii
GCAAAAGAAACGAAACAAAGAATTAATCTCTTCATTTTTCTTTGTTCGAAATGAACTTCTCCCCAACTGCTTTGTAGTTGCGTTCCTTCCTTAAGAGAGCAACGTGCAAGATTCGTCAGGATGACGCAAACCAAGAGAAGAAGGAAAACAAAACCACCGGCGAACCGGTGGTTTTGGGTAATGAGAGAAAAAACCATTTAACCGGTTAGATCAATTCGATTGGCAAGTTCTGCAGCTTCAAATCCAAGAGCTGGCATTCCAGCGTTGGAAATCAAGTAGAATACAGTATCAGAATCTCCATTTAGAAGACCTGCACTGAAATTGAGGGCAGTCATTAATGTGATATCATAAGTATTTGTTTCTGCAGCACCAAAGCAAGCTTTAACAAAAAGAGCGTATTTTGTTAAAGGCAATTGGTCATCACCTACAATCTGCTGGTTATACTGCTTGAGATAATTAACAAGATCGCTGATGAATAGGGAATCAGCGGCATGGTATGTAGTAACAACAGCAAGCAGCTTGTCTTTGAATGCTTCCTGTTGAGCCACATTATCCGGTATTACATAGCTCCGGGCATGTGTGACGGTTTTGCCATCCCTGTGATTCATGACAAGACGGCTTTTTGGGAATCGACCACTCATTCCTTGAATGGTGGGATCAGTTACAACTTTCATTTTTTCCTCCTGGTTTTTATTTTCCGGATTTACCGGATAATTTAAAGCTGTTCTTAACTCCGCTTTCGCTATGCTCTTGTGAAGTCAAGTCCAGCTGATCATTACTTTTTCTTTTCGACATTAACTGTTACAACTGAACTAACTGAGCTGATATTACCTGCAACATCGTAAGAGACCGTATAATACTTGAATTCTCCAGTCTCACTCATATTAATGAGAAAGCTGTAGCTTCCAAATGGAAGTGAGACATCTGTTGAAACAACAGGATCGAAAAAAAGATTTGGTGTTGTTCCAATTACTTTACGGAGTTCTACGCGCTGGACTGCCATTAATCTGTTGCTGAACCAGAGATCGTGACGCTGTCACTAACAAATACAGAGCCATCATCAAGTGTGATAGTTGGCGTATTTGGAGCTGAAGTATCAACTACAATGTGGAGTTCGGTACCGAATTGGGATTCACCATCTTGGGCATCAACCCACTTTGCTTTGAAGTAATGATCCTCGTCAGTGAGTTCTGAAACGAATTGATGAATTGCTGTGAACGTGTCGTTTCCTACTGGAGTGAGACTTGTGAGTCCGGCAATTTTTGAATAGGATCCGGCTGTTCCAATTTTGTGATGGATTTCTAAACTTTTGATGCTGGAAACTGCTACTTGTGAGCAACCAGTTGGAATTGGGAGTGTGACCTCTAACTGAATCCTTGGTGTGTTGTCGTTTGTTAGATTATCTGATGAAGAAACGCCTGTGTCGTCGAGTAGATCACAAATTGGTGTGTTTGTGCAACCTGCATAATAGCGTTTTTCTGTGCTGAATGCAGAAAGGTTTCCTGAGTCATCGAGTGATTTTGCTTTAATGCCTTGAGTGCCAGAACCTTGATCTACACTGGTTGTGAAATTACCAGTTACTAGATCTACATCTTTGAGGAAGACACCTGCAGAATTGTATAGTTTAACAAGTTCTAGAGCCATTGTTTTACCTCCTTATACTGATTTGGCAATTTTCCTGCTGTTGGAAATAATCCAACCGACAATTGTTTCTTTGAATTCTTTGAATTTTTCTACAAAAGCGTCATCGATAGTGTTGCCAGTCCGTTTAGACAAAACTTCAAGAGCATCAAGTATAGCATCAACAATTGGTTCTGCGAGAGCTTTAACGGATTGCTTGAGTATCCATTTCCACATAAAAAACCTCCTTATATTTATTTCTGCTTTATGCAGATCTTCTTTTTAATTTTCGATCAGGTTTCCTGAAAGACTGAGAGTGTTGGTAATAATAACAAATCCATCAGGAATGAATAAATCCGGAACGTAATAGTTTATGAGATTGAAGAGTTTATTATAGAATTTTGTGATATCATACATTTCATTTACGGTTTTAATATCGATGGAGTGAAGGACCTCTCCATTTTGAAAGCAAATGAGAGAGAAATCTTTTTCCTGTATTTCTTGAAATGTGAAAGATTGATCTGGTGAGATAATCCCGGAATAAATTGGTTCAGGGAAATCGCTTCTGAATATTG
Source organism: Candidatus Tenebribacter mawsonii (assembly GCA_030765665.1). Taxonomy (GTDB): domain Bacteria; phylum Cloacimonadota; class Cloacimonadia; order Cloacimonadales; family TCS61; genus Tenebribacter; species Tenebribacter mawsonii. Next base: position 2,196 of record JAVCCD010000088.1, read on the forward strand.
AGTATGATTCTTTTGCTGTGATATTTAGATATTTGGCTTTAATCGATATTGTTGGAGTGTAAAACAAATAGATAGTGTTTAAGTATAATTCTTTGATCGTATCTGCAAAGTTTGTGTCGTTTGCTGGATTATGGTTTCTCATAGCATAAGACATTATTCTTCTAGCTCTGGTGCGGAGTGCTGTATTAATGTTATTGTGCAAATATGATTCTGATGTAACTATTTTAATTTGTTGAGAGCCGTTATTGGATGTTTGAAAAACCCAATTTTCAATCCGGCCATGCAAAGTTGCAAGGTCGAGGATCTTGTTTATATCATCTAGAATAATTGGATCAGGCATTATTGATACCGTTTTGCTTGTAATAGTTTAGTGATCTGCTGTAAGAATAACTTAAATAATAACTGATGAGAACGTGACGGTTTAGAATAATTTGAAGATATGACATTGAACCTAACATCTTCTTCTGCAGAAGAGCTTCAGAAAGCATCATCTGTTTTATTTGGATATCTTCAAGCTTCGGAAGATAGAAGATGTTGAATAGTTTCAGATTGTTTCGAATACTAGATTCTAGTAATTTGTGTTGTTGAGTAGTGAAGATCTTTGCTTCATTAATAGTAGAATGAATGTAACAGAAATCATCTTGAATCTTTCTGATTGGATGTGATTTTTTTGTAATAAGTGCCAGATCTGAATCTGAGAAGTCACTAATAGCAGCTGATAGAAGCTGGTGAGCAGAGAAATATATGTTCTTTTTGCTCCTGGAAGAATCAGGAAACTTCTTAAATTTAATCATTTTGAATTCCAGAATGAATTAGTTTTTCAATTTAAAAGAAACAAAGTAGTTTCTAACAATTCAAATCGCATTATATCCGACTACGGTCTTTCTCATACCGTTGAGTATCAAAAAGATGATGTAACATACTGTCAAGTAATAAGTTACCGTCTATATATAGTTTTCACGGTTATACATTAGAGATATTAAGTTCATTTTTCACGTTTA
>JAVCCD010000132.1 GCA_030765665.1 Candidatus Tenebribacter mawsonii
CTATTGCATTTGCTCCAATCATGAGCCAATATGGGAACACAATGTCAGATATCGAAGGATACTTTTTTCTTGATGATATACCGGTTGGGAATCGAGAGATAGTTATTGCTGCTTTAGGGTATATCCCATTCACACAAAACGAAATTTTAGTTACAGAGAATGATACAATATATGTTTTATGTGAATTAGTACCTGATCCCGATACTCCTCCCTCTCCACAAAATCCTCAAGCTTCTGTGTATGATGGGAATAATGTTCACTTAACTTGGGAGGAACCTGAGCTTCCATCTGAAGAATTGTTAGCTTATAATGTATACCGAAATGGAATTATTTTGGTGAGTATAATAGAGGAAGAATATTATGATTTGGCTTTGATAAACGGATTATATAGTTATTACATCTCTGCAGTTTACGATTCCGGTGAATCACTTCCTACGGAAACAGTTAATGCTCAGATAAATGTTTCAGGCTCAGAGAATAATGTAATACAACAAAGTGAATATAATCTAACAAATTATCCTAATCCTTTTAACCCAACAACAAACATAATGTTCAATTTACCTCTTGAATTCTCAATAAGTGCTGAGTTAACAATTTACAACTTGAAGGGGCAGAAAATTCGACAATATTCAATATCTCAAAACGATCAAATATTAAATCAGCGATCTTCGATTATTTGGAATGGTACAGATCACAATGGTAATTTTGTCTCCAGTGGAATTTACTTTTATCAATTAGTCATTGATGGGAATGTGTCTGCGAAGAACAAGATGATATTGTTGAAATAAATGAAATATAAATTAGTCTTATTTGATGCTGATGGTACACTCTATGATTTTGATACAGCTGAAAGAGAAGCTTTTGATAAGACTTTTAGGCAATTTGGGATTGATAAGAATTTAGGGCAATTACATAAAAAATATGAAATTATAAATAAGGCTATCTGGCGTGATTTTGAGTTAAAAAAAATATCATCAAAAAACTTGAGAATTGAACGTTTTAGAAGATTTTTTACAATAGAGAAATTGCAACTTGATCCCTTGACTTTTAGCCCTAAATATCTTAAGAATCTCTCAGAAGGAACTCTACTATTATCAGGTGCTGTAGATATATGTAGTTTTTTATATGGGAAATGTGAACTTGCACTTGCCACTAATGGACTTGCTGATGTACAAAATCCGCGATTTGCAGATTCTTATCTATCAAAATATTTTAAGCATATATTTATTTCCGAAGAGATAGGGTATCCAAAACCAGATTCTGAATTTTTTGAACATATATTCAGAAAGCTCTCTCATAAAGAATCTGCAATTATTATTGGAGATAGTTTAACTTCAGATATTAAGGGTGGAAATGATTTTGGAATTGACACATGTTGGTTCAATCCAAATAAACGTATCAATAAAAGTTGGATAATTCCAACTTTTGAAATTAGTGATCTTTCAGAGTTAAAAGAAATAATAATATAAAAGGAGATATAAAATGAGAATAATTAAAGTATTATTACTTTTTGTAGTTTTGCTAACAATAAGTTGTGGTGAACAAGCAGAGTTGGGAACCAAAAAGAATCCGATCAAGATGTATTTTGTACCATCCATGGAAGCCGGAAAGATAGTTACCAGCGGTAAAGAAGTTGCAGATTTTATCACCGAAAAAACAGGTTATTATTTCAAGGTAGCAGTTCCAACCAGCTATGCATCTGTTATCGAAGCTATGGGAACCAATGAGACTGATATTGCCTGGCTGGCAACTTTTGCCTACGTTCTGGCAAATCAGAAATTCGGAGCTGAAGTAGCTTTAACAGCAGTACGAAAAGGATTGGATAAATATAAAGGACAGTTCATTGCTCTTGCAAATAGCGAGATCAACAGTTTAGAAGATATTGATGGAAAAATCATTGCCTATACTGATGCTGCGTCTACTTCTGGTTTCATGTATCCATCTGCTCTTCTTGCCAGAAAAGGAATAAAGCCGGATAAATACTTCTTCGCCGGAGGCCATCCTCAATCGATCTTAGCAGTTTATGATGGCAATGCAGATGTGGGCTGTACTTTTTGGGCTCCTGAAGGTGATGATGGTCCTCGTGATGCACGTCGAGCTATAATAGAAACCTATCCTGATGTGATGGAAAAGATCAAAATAATAGGTTACACTGATTGGATTCCAAATGATACCGTCACATTCCGTAAAGATTTTCCACAAGAAATGAAAGAACAAGTAGTGAATGCTTTATTGGAGTATGCCGGAACCAAAGAAGGTCATGAAACTTTAGTTAGACTTCTGGATATAGATAATTTTGTCCGCTCAACAGATGCTGATTATGAAATAGTCCGTCAGACTATAAAAGCTATCGGCAAAGATGCATCTGAATTGATAAAGTGATTTCTATTTTTCTCACAGACCATATGTTAGGATAAAAGGAGTAATATGAAAAATATTATTGAAATAAAGAATCTCCATAAGATTTATAAGTCCGGAACGCATGCTCTCAAAGGTGTAGATTTAGATGTAAAAGAGGGTGAATTCTGCATTCTCCTGGGTCTTTCCGGTTCAGGTAAATCTACTCTTCTTCGCTGTTTAAATCGTCTCATTGAACCTACTTCCGGTAAAATCAATATCGATGGGGAAGATGTAATTGAGGCAAAAGGACAGAAACTCCGCTATATCCGCCGCAAGATCGGTATGATATTTCAGCAGTTCAACCTGATAAATAATCTAAGTTCAATTACAAATGTATTAACAGGTAAGTTAGGCTATTCATCATTACTTCATTCACTCACTTTTTCTCAACATAAAGATGACATGAAAACTGCTTTGGATAATCTAACAAGGGTAGGTCTGAAAGAATTTGCTCATAAAAAAACAAGAAATTTGAGCGGTGGACAGCAGCAGCGTGTTGCAATTGCCCGAGCCTTGATGCAGGATCCTAAAATCATTTTAGCTGATGAACCTGTTGCCAGCCTTGATCCTGCTACTGCAGATTCAGTAATGCATTACTTAGGAGAATTGAATAAGTCTGATAAAATGACGGTTATATGTTCGCTTCACTTTCTTAGTCTTGCCAGGAAATATGGTTCACGAGTTATCGCTTTAAAAGATGGAAATATCGTATTCGATGGTTTACCAGCAGAAATTGATGAAAAAAAGTTCAAAGAAATATACGGTGAAGAAGCCGAGGAGGTTGAGATCAGATGAAAAAGGAAAATAAGTTCAAATTTATTCTTCAGGCAATAGCAACCGACCTTCTCTTTTGGATATATATTTTTGGTTGTATTTCATTTCTATCGAACCACTGGTTTGAAATAGTGCTTCAAAGCAAGCTTGTGGTTATACTCGGCTTTGCTGTTGGATTGACTTCATTCATCTTAGGTCTTTCTGTTGGAAGAAAAGTATTCCTTCCTACAACTAAAACAGAAAACAAGTGGTACAAAACATTTTGGGGTTGGTCTGTCTTTTTGATACTGCTTACCACATTTATTGTCGGTTGGAATCTGGTAGAAGTTGATCTTTATAAATTGTTTGCAAAATTCCAGAATGCCGGTGGTATTATGAAAGGAATATTCAATCCTAATATGGATATCCTGATGCAATGTCTAGCAGCACTGGCTGAAACAATTTATCTGGCATTACTTGCCACTATTTTTGCTATTCCACTTGCCTTTTTGCTAAGCTTTTTTGCAGCTCGTAATTTGATGCCTCAAACATTTCTGGGAAATTCAATTTACATAATTGTGAGAACAATTGCCACTGTTTTTCGTTCCATTGAAGCAATTGTGTGGGCGATCATTTTCAGTGTGTGGGTGGGGATTGGACCTTTTGCTGGTATGCTGGCTCTTATGATCCATTCAATTGCATCATTAACCAAACTTTATTCTGAACAAATTGAAAATATAAATCCCGGTCCTGTGGAGGCAATAAAGGCAACAGGAGCGAATACAGTTCAAACCTGGATCTTTGCTGTTGTTCCCCAGATAATTTCACCATTCCTGGCTTTCACGATCTACCGCTGGGATATTAATGTTCGCATGGCAACTATTGTAGGTTTTGTTGGTGGTGGGGGGATTGGACTTCTTCTTCTTCAACAACAGCAGATGTTACGTTGGCAAAATGTTGGAGTCATTATTTGGTTGATCGCTATAGTTGTATGGATAATGGATATGGTAAGTGCCAAGGTGCGAGAGAAATTGCAGGAAATGTAATTTTATTAATCTGTTAAGAAATATTTTAAAAGTAATCAAAAAAATGAAATATAAAGCAGTGATTTTTGATCTTGATGGAACCCTGATCGATTCGATGGGAATTTGGATTCAAATTGATAAAGAATATTTAGAAAAACGTAATATTCCTGTTCCTGATGATCTTTTAAAAGATGTGAAAACTGGTAACAGCTTCAATGAGATCTGTAAGTATTTCAAAGAAAAATTTAACCTACCAGATTCAATTGAAGAGATTGGTGCAGAATGGACTAGTATGGTAGAAGAGCATTATAAAACTGATGTCAAACTAAAGCCTGGAGCTCATGAGTTCATAAATTATTTAAGTGCTAATAATGTGAAAATGGCAATAGGGACTAGTAATACCAAATATCTCACAAAAACAGTTTTAGATGCGAATGGGGTACTGGAATTTTTTAGTTCTATAGTTGCCGGATGTGAAGATATTAAGGGTAAGCCATACCCAGACATATTCTTAAAAGCAGCTAAAGAATTAGATGTGGCTCCTGAAGATTGTCTTGTTATAGAAGATACGTTACATGGAGTTATCGCTGCTCATAATGGTGGAATGGATGCTTTTGCTATTTTTGATGATAATGATACTCATGAAATTGATGCATTAAAGAAGAAAGCAGAATTCTATGCATACAATTTCAATGAGATTTCGAAGGAGTTTTTAGGATGAAGCAAAAAAATACTTACTGCTATTTCTTATGGGAAGAAGCTTTTATTAATGATAAGGGGAACGTTTATTCCTGTTGTCATCAGAAACCAGGAATTCTAGGAAATATTTATAAAAATACATTAGAAGAGATTTTAACTTTTCCTAAAACAAAAAAGCTTCGGCGACTTTCTTTACTAGGGAAACTTAAATGTCATAAGAATTGTAACTTGTTGGGTGATCGCAAATTTGAAGATCCACCTGAAAATCATGAGTTTAAATATGAAATGGTAACAGGTTTAAAAATACTTTTTGGTGAAGGCTGTAATATAAATTGTGTTATGTGCTGGCAAAATAGTAAAAAGAAAAGAGAGCTGAATCCACAAGTTCTAATAAATAATATTAACCTGTCGTCAATAGTACAAATAGATCTGCAAGGTGGAGAACCACTTTATCTCAAATCGGCAAGAATGTATTTTGATCACTGTTTAAAACAAAACAAACAAGTTTCGTTTTTAACAAATGGTACGATTATGAATGAAAAATGGGCAGAAAAAATTGCTCAATATTCAAGGGCTTTAAGTATCTCTCTGAATGCAGCAACTAAAGAAACACACGAAAAAATAAATCTTGGCTCATCCTGGGATACAGTTTTGAAAAACATTCAGTTACTAAAAAAAGCAAAAAAAAAAAACGATTCAGAAATGGAAATAGCTGGTCATATGACTATCATTTCATCTAACCTGCATGAAATTCCATTATTTATAGATAAATATAAAGAATTTGGATTTGATCGAATAAAATTTGGTTTTGACTTTCGGATACCGATATATTTAAAACTTCATCCTAAAATGAAAAAAGAATTAATGCGTAAAGTTTCTCTTTCACTAAAATTGCAACAATATAATAAATCAATAAATATAGATAGATTAAAATATTTAGGATTAGTTGATTATTTGTAAACTTCTCGTGTAACTCTCAAAAAACATCTCCGAAAGTTAATATAAATTTGCTTATTGACAGAAAAACATTATCTTAATTTGCATACCCCCATAGGGTACATTAAATTGGAGGATTTATGAGCGAAATGTGCGAGCATTGTTCAATTAGAACTGCACATCATTCAGCAGAGATAAAAAAAGATTTTCGTGATAGATTAAATAGAATTGAAGGTCAGGTTCGTGCAGTAAACCGAATGATTGCTGAAGATGTATATTGTAATGATATTTTAAATCAAATATCTGCTGTGCAATCTGCTCTTACCTCTGTTTCGAAATTAATTTTAGAAGCTCATTTGAAAAGTTGTGTTGTAGAGCAGATTCAAGAAGGGAAAGTTGAGGTTCTTGATGAAGTTATGAAAACAATAGATAAGTTGATGAGAAAATAGATGATTGGATAATAAAGTTGTAATAAAATGAAAAAAAAATAATTCTTAAAAAAGAAGGAGAGAAAAAAATGAAGAAAAGTATGATGATAATGATGATGATGGTAATAGTATTCTCAATGAATCTATTCGGAGAAATTGTAAATGAAAAAGCTGCTGACCATGTTTGTACTGCAGAATGTAAGCATGAAGAAGTAAAAAAAAAGTGTGATGCTAACTGTATGAAGCCATGCTGTGCAGATAAGAAAGTAGAGAAAAATCATGTATGTACAGAAAAAGGTGAACTTGCAATAAATCACGTTTGCACAGACGAATGCAAGCTTGATGAAACAAACAAAACTTGTGAATTAGCAATGCTTAAAAACCAATGTTCTTCTCAAGCAAAAGATGATGGTTGTAAACCTGCTGGTTGTGAAAAAAAAGTAGTAGATAAAGATTGTCAAAAACAATAAATAAGAGGAAAAGATGGGACTTCTAAATGACATTTGGAAAACGTATATCAGCATTGCACCATATCTGTTTCTGGGATTAGTCTTTGCAGGTTTATTGCACGTTGTTTTCAAAAAAGATTTTGTAGCTAAGCATTTGGGAAAAAGTAATTTTTTCTCAGTAATAAAAGCTGCAATTCTAGGAGTCCCACTTCCACTTTGTTCCTGTGGTGTTATTCCAACCGCACTTTTTTTAAGAAAGAAGAAAGCTTCGAAAGGGGCGACACTTTCATTCTTGATTTCAACTCCACAAACGGGTGTAGACAGCATTATTGCCACTTATGGGATGATGGGTCCTGTCTTTGCAATATTCCGTCCACTCGCAGCTTTTGTTACAGGAATAGTTGGTGGACTTGTAACTAATTTTGTAGAGAGAAAAGATGAACCTGATAATATGGATGTTGTTGAAGAATTTGAATGTGATACTTGTGAAATTGAAGATCCTCATACTCACACAGTTTTAGAGCGAGTAACTTCTGGATTCAAATATGCTTTTGTTGATTTTCTGGATGATATTACAATTCAATTAATTATAGGTATAATTATCGCCGGATTTATCTCATTTATAATACCAGATAATTTTTTCGCAGATTTTGGTGGTGACGGATTTGTTGGTATGTTGATAATGATAGCCGTTGGAATTCCGCTTTATGTATGCGCAACAGCTTCTATTCCAATTGCTGTTTCACTTATTTTGAAAGGTATTTCCCCAGGTGCCGCTTTTGTATTTCTTGTAGTTGGACCCGCAACAAATGCTGCCACAATAGCTCTTATAAGTAGAGCATTAGGAAAGAAACTAATAGCAATTTACCTCATAGTTATTTCTGTATTTGCCCTACTGGGTGGATCTCTTCTAAACTATATATTTGATATTGTTGGAAAGCCTGATATGATGATGATGAATCACCATTCTGATGTCTCCCTATTTTCTAAAACACTCATCGCTGTGTTTTCTGTTTTGATGATACTTTCAATAATTAGAAAGATCAGGAATAAATTTAAGAAACCAGAATTAGGAGATGAAATGCCGAATAAAACATTTTTAATAGAAGGTATGACCTGTAATCACTGTGCGGCAAATGTGAGAAATGCGATAACAGATATTGATGGTGTGAAGGGAGTTAAGGTAAACCTTGGACAGAAGAATGCTGTGGTCGATGGTGATTATAATTCTGACGAAGTTAAAGAAGCTATTGAAAAAGCAGGATATAAAGTGGTAGAATAGACGAATCCATTAAATAACCTATTAGCTGAGCTTGTGTCATCCTGAACTTGTCGAAGGACGAAACATAATTAAATTCAACCATTGCAAAGGTCAAAGACCATTTGCAAGGTCTCACAAATCGGTAACCTTCCGGAATTTTAATCGTTAACTATTTCGTAATAACTTATGATTCAAAAACAATAGTTGCCAACTGAAAAGGTAACTCCAAAATCTGTTTTGATTATAAGAGATGTTTTGTAGAACAGTCACTCTTGACTGTTCATGCACGTTCAGGAGTGAACGTGCAACTGAGTTGTTTTCTCGTTACGAAGTTGTACTTCGTAACGTTATTGTTCAGGAAGTTTAACTTCCAAATCAATTGTGTTCCTAA
>JAVCCD010000029.1 GCA_030765665.1 Candidatus Tenebribacter mawsonii
ACATCAACCAAGCTTTCGATCGGGTCATTACCCAGATTCCACAATTCTCGTGATTTTTCAGCAAGATACTCTACATCATCAAAAGAAGAAATGTGTCTGGTTTCATCTTCCGGTAAAAGAACAGATGAAGAATTATCAGAAAGACTTTCAGCTTCCAAATAACGTTCTACAAGATCTCGTACAGTTTCATTTATAGCATTGAGCCTTTTATCAGACATGGAAGATCTTTTCCTATATGCTGGGTCAGATAGCTTGATATTAATTCTGGCAGGTCTGAAAAAATATTCTAATTTAACATTAAGTGCTTTAGCAAGATCGATCATTTTCTTGCTATCCGGTATTGCTTTACCCTGTTCATATTTACTAATAGCCTGTTTGGTAACAGGCACATTTATTTTATCAGCTAAAGCTTGCAATGACAAACCAGCTTTAAGTCTTGCAGATTTAAATCTTTGAGCAAAAATATCAGACATAGTACCCTCCTCTCTTGGTTGACAAATTAAATATTATTCATAAAATGTCAACCGTTAAATTATTTAGTGAATGATTCTGATATTATAATTTCAGGTTTTATCTGTTCATAGGTTTTTATGGAAACTGTTGGAGTGATTTCTTCGTAATTATCCCAGTCTATAGGATAGCGATCGATTATCTTTATCATGGAGTCTAAAATTACCGTGAGAGATGGTGGAGCTTTCTTGGAAGTGCGAATGAATTTATTTATCTCTCTTTGCAGCTTTTGGAATTTACCCATTTTTATGGCTTGCTTGGCAGCTTTTATTTTTAGCGATTCTACAGAATTGATAAATTGAAATTTGAGAACAGATTCCAAATAGGATAGGGCTGCTTTTTCCCGAGGTCCCTGGGTAGTATCAACAGCTTGTTTGCTGATAGCTTCATATTTGAGTTTATTATTAAAATCGGTGATGGCTGCCTTGATCTGCTGATGATGTAATTCGTGAAGTTCAGTTGGTTTTTCTTTTGAGTTTGCTTTGAAGATATTGGCAGTTTCCACAAAACTTAATTCATTGAGCTCCTTATCTGCATTTACATCATAAAACACGTCTCTTCTATTATTTCTGATAAAACAGATTGTGCTTCTATCTTTTTTAGAATCGAACCTACCTGTCCTGGAACGCAAGGGCAGCTTCCTGATCATACGGAATTGTTCAGGATTCTGCAGCTTGAATTTTCGGAGTTCCATAAGATAAGCCAAACGTTCATCACGTTCTTCTTCAATACTCTCATCAAATAGTCCAAATGTATTTACCACTTCGTCGGGGGAATAGATTTGACTATCTTCTCCTAATGCGGAATGGAAAGCTTGTAACTTCATGATAGCCTTTTTTTCCAGTTCAATGTCGTTATTAACCTGTGCTGTGGGATAGAAGTTGAAAATATAGATGTGATCCGCTGTGCAGCCAATTCGGTTGATACGTCCTATCCTCTGCATTAATCTGGTAGAATTCCAAGGTGTATCATAATTCACAATGTTATTGGCTCGGTGCAGGTTTATTCCTTCGGCCAGTACTTCAGTAGAGATGATAATATCATAATCATCAACTTGTTCTGCTATAGGAATATTGGCATCAAAGTTAGTTCTGATTTTTGATTCCAGCATTTTTCTGTTTTTAGAAGTGACGGCAAGTACTTTCTTGAAGTTGTTCTTTGCTAATTGCTGATGTAAATATTGGATCGTTTCTGCTGATTCGGAAAAGACAACTAATTTCTTTTGAACGTTAATATCCGGTTTCAAAAGTCTATTTTGAAGTTCATCCAGGAATTTATCAAATTTGGGATCGTCATCTACTTTCTCCCAACCTTCAACTAATTTCTTCAATACCTTGTCATCTTTATACAATCCAACAATAAAATCATCCAGGAAATCTTCTTTTGTACAAATTTCTATAGTTGGATCAGTAATCTGACTTTCTATTACCAGATTGAGTAATTCATCTTCCTTCCCGTCCATAATATATTCTGTAACCGGAAGATTTGGAGCAATGATGATTTTACCACTTTCGTACATCTTTATCATGGCTTTATTGGCATCATAGAAACGATGGAGCGATTTTTTGAAAGCATGAAAACTGCTATCAATTCTTTTCACCAACATTGTTTTCATGATATATGCAAGCTGAGTTGAGATAAGATCTGCAAATTGGTATTTGAGCTTCTTTTCCTGCACAAGATGTGAAATTGCTCGATAGCGATTATAGGTGAGCCCATCTTTGGGATCTGTCAGGTTTTTCATTGTACCATCATACAATAGTTCGAGATGTGAATCCAGTTGATAGAAGAGTTTCTCAGGTTTATGAACTTGCGGAAATTTGATGCCTTGCTTTTTAATATCTTTCCAGTATTCTTCATTTTCTTTCAGGTCTGTTCTGGTTCTGCGTACAGTTAAGGGTGAGATCACTTTTTCTCTAATCTCAGCATAGATCTGAGCTACTTTCTCTTGTACGATTCTAATATCTTGTTCTTTCTTAATTTTCTTATAAGCTTCGATCTTCTTTGTAAAGAAGTGATTGAGGTTAGACATTTCCAAAGTAGAATCACGTCCATCCTGGAATAAATAAACTTGATTCCTTATGTCATCTGGTCGGTTATTTAACGGAGTAGCTGATACTAATATCACTTTTTTATCAGCCATTTTACCGTCTGGTAATCTGTGTTTTGTAGGTGTTTTACACAAAATCTGCAGATTGGTGTATGCTTCAGCAGTATCATTCCGGAATTTGTGTGCTTCATCTACAATTATCAGGTCGTATTTTTCAGGGTTCTTTACTTTGTGAGTGCTGCCATTTGTGATAATAGAGTAATTATTCATGCCAAATTGTTCGAATGTATCGTGCCAATTCTTTTTAATCGCAGGTGGAGTGATAATTAGGATGTTTGAGATATGAGATGGAAAGCCATTACTAAAAAAGAATTTTTTAGCAATTAAAGTAGCTACAACTGTTTTCCCCAAACCAACAACATCTGCCAGAAAGAAACCATCATGTTTCATCATCAACTCAAAACCCTGGCTAACTGCATCTATCTGATATGAGAGTCGTTTGAAACCTGTAGGAATATCAGTTATTGAGTTGGGATCGAATTCTACACTTTTACCAAAATATTCGATCAGGAATTTGATATAAACCTCAAATGGTGTTGGATCAGCATTCAGATAAGTTTCGTTCTTCATCTTCTGAATTTCTGTAGGAAGTATGGGTATTGATTCACCCCATAAATTCTCAAATTCATTAGAAGCAAATACGACATCCTCATAATTATTTAGAAGAACATTAAATTCATAATTAGATTCGTCAGTCGTTCCCAATCCTGCATCAGTAAGATTTGAAGATCCTGTAATAACGTGACCAGCTTTATGCTCATTATAATCTTCCGGTTTAAAGATATAAATTTTTGCATGTAGTTTTCTGGTAGGATGCGCTCTAACCTCGATTTTCTTGGAAGCAATATCCTGTACAAACTGCAGTATCCCATCTTCAATATTTTTAGAATAGATACTGTCCTGAATATCTGCTTTTGCATCTGCCAGAAACTCGTTTATTGTTTGCTGCTCATCAACCTGGAAAAGCAAACCTCTTGAATGATATTTGGAAATTAACTTATCTACATTTATACCAACTAATATTCTAATGTTGGGAACGTCTTCAAGAAATGGACGAATGGAAAAATATCCAGAACTTCTAAAATAGCCTACTAAAGCATCGAAAAACCTGATGTCCTTATTGTTTTCAAAGACACCTTGAAACTTATTGAGAAGTGTGTTTTGCTCATAATTCGTAAAAAATCGAGTCGACATAATAACTCCGCTTAACGCAATTTATTCCATCATCAGAGCGATGATATATTTTAGATTCCTTATAGTTAATTATTGTGATCGACCAATATACTCTTTACATAAATCAAAAATAATTATGACTTCGTTTGTTCGTCACTCACAAGCCGAAGTATATGTGTTTGCTGAGTTAAGATGAAAAGATCAGCAGAACAAATCTCATCGATGAATCGTTTTGTAGAACAGCAAGAAGAAGTTGAGATCGTTTCTTCGCGAACTCAGAAGCCGATTCTTAGCAATCCGATTCGTAACCGTGAAGAAAAATGGAAAGTTGTTGAAATGTGTCAAGAATATAAGAAAGAAAACACGCATCCCCCGAAAATTTTTCAAAATTCTTGAATCCACAATTGCAGTGGTTCATTATGTTGTTTTTGAAATGTGATTTTCTGGTATAAGCTAATTTTATTGAAGCAATACTTAATAACAGTTGC
>JAVCCD010000350.1 GCA_030765665.1 Candidatus Tenebribacter mawsonii
ATTAATTGTAAAAGTAATGATTTCTGATCCATTCCAGTTAGTGGAAGGAGTAAAAGTTACCCCAAAGCCGTTAATTTCAATATCAATATTTTCATGAGCGTCAGCAGTTAATTCAAATTCATCACCATCAGCATCAAAGATATAAAATGCAAAATACACATATAAATATGTATCCTCTTCAAATGAGAATGTTTCGGGCAAGTCTATTACCGGCGGATCGTTTACTGCTTCAACAATGACATTCACGATATCACTGGCAGATAAACGAGCCTCCGTGTCATAAACAGTGAAGATAATTGTTTCAACTCCATTCCAGTCCTCAGAAGCTGTGAAAGTGACTATATGCTCTTCAATAGTGACAATAACATCCTCATAATTTTCCGAACCTATAATCAATTCATCCCCATCAATATCATTAATGTATGGTGTGAAATCTACCTCCAGACTTTCATCCTCATTAAAACTAAAACTCTCAGGTAATTCTATCTCCGGCGGATCGTTTACCGGAGTTACTATTATTGTTGTTTCATCGGAAGCAGTCGCTCTGCCTTGCTGATCGTCAACTGTGAATGTCAAAAGCTCAGATCCATTCCAGTTCTCCGTTGCCGTAAATATCACAATCAGACTGTCTGTCTCAACATCTATTTCCAAATTCCCAACACAACTAAGCACTAAGTACACATCGTCCACATCATCCACAAATTCGCTGAAATCCACTTCCAGGCTCTCATCTTCACTGAAAAGGAAACTATCCGGTAAATCAATAGTCGGTGAATCATTCACAGGTTCAACAATGATCAGTACATCATCACTGGCAGATAAGCGTATTTCTGTATCATAAACAGTAAAAGTGAGTTCTTCTTCTCCATTCCAGTTCTCCAGAGCTGTAAGTGTGACCATAAATCCATCAATAGCTACATATACGTTGTTACCCATTGATACTGTTAAAATCATATCAGTTCCTTCAATATCAAACATATAAGGCTCAAAATCCACATCAAGGCTTTCATCTTCATTAAAAATGAAACTGTCCGGTAATTCAATTTCAGGAGGATCATTTACAGGAGTTACTGTGATATTAACATCATCTGAAGCAACTGCTCTGCCCTGCTGATCATCAACTGTGAAAGTTAATACTTCTTCTCCATTCCAGTCCTCAGATGCTGTAAAAGTGACTAAATGCTCTTCAATAGTAACAATCACATTCACACTATTTTCCGATGTTATAATCAATTCATTCCCATCAATATCATTAATGTATGGTGTGAAATCCACTACCAGACTCTCATCCTCATTAAAACTAAAACTCTCAGGTAATTCTATCTCCGGCGGATCGTTTACCGGAGTTACTATTATTGTTGTTTCATCTGAAGCGGTAGCTCTGCCTTGCTGATCGTCAACTGTAACTGTCAATAATATTGTTCCGTTCCAGTTTTCCAATGTTCCAAAAGTAACGCTTAGCCCTTCAAATGAAAACGTCATAATTTCATTAGCTGCAAAACCAAGTGTTAGTGCATCACCATCTACATCATCAACATAATAGGAGAAATCTACTACCAGGGAACTGTCTTCGGCAACAGTAAAGCTGTCCGGTAAATCAATAGTCGGTGAATCATTCACAGGTTCAACAATGACATTCACGCTGTCACTGGCAGATAAACGAGCCTCCGTGTCATAAACAGTGAAGATAATTGTTTCAATTCCATTCCAGTCCTCAGAAGCTGTGAAAGTGACTAAATGCTCTTCAATAGTAACAATCACATTCACACTGTTTTCCGAAGTTAAAATCAAACCATCCCCATCTATATCATTAATGTATGGTGCAAAATCCACCACCACACTTTCATCTTCATTAAAACTGAAACTTTCAGGCAATTCTATCTCTGGAGGATCGTTTACCGGAGTTACAATCACTTCCACGCTATCATAAGCTACTGCTCTTCCTTGCTGATCATCAACAGTGAATGTTAATACTTCTTCTCCACTCCAATTCTCCGCTGCAGTAAATGTTACCATAAATCCGGTTATTTCTGCCATAATGTTATCTCCATCAGAAACCGTCAGTAATAATTCATCTCCATCAATATCACTTAAATAATCCGTGAAATCAACTTCCAGACTCTCATCTTCACTAAAACTGAAGCTGTCTGGCAATTCAATTGTCGGCGGATCATTTACTGCTTCAACGACTATATTAACTTCATCTGAAGCTATTTCCCTGCCCTGCTGATCGTCAATTGTGAACGTCAAAAGCTCAGAGCCAAACCAGTTCACAGGTGCCGTAAATGTCACAATTAGACTGTCTACCTCAACTCCAATTTCTTCATTACCTTCACAAGTAAGTAATAAGTCCACATTGTCTACATCATCCACAAATTCGCTGAAATCCACTTCCAGACTCTCATCTTCCAAAAATGTAAAACTATCCGGTAAATCAATAGTTGGTGGATCATTTACGGGTTCAACAATGACATTCACGCTGTCACTGGCAGATAAACGAGTCTCCGTGTCATAAACAGTGAAGATAATTGTTTCAACTCCATTCCAGTCCTCAGAAGCTGTAAAAGTGACTATATGATCTTCAATAGTGACAATCACATCCACACTATTTTCCGAAGTTAAAATCAAGCCATCTCCATCATTATCATTAATGTATGGTATGAAATCCACTACCAGACTTTCATCCTCATTAAAACTAAAACTCTCAGGTAATTCTATCTCCGGCGGATCGTTTACCGGAGTTACAATCACTTCCAAGCTATCATAAGCAGTTGCTCTACCTTGCTGATCGTCAACTGTGAATGTTAATACTTCTTCTCCATTCCAGTTCTCCGATGCCGTAAATGTCACAATCATACTGTCTATCTCAACATCAATTTCTGAATTACCCGCACAGCTAAGCTCTAAGTCCACATTGTCCACATCGTTCACCAATTCGCTGAAATCAACCACCAGGCTCTCATCTTCCTAAAACGTGAAGCTGTCTGGCAATTCAATAGTCGGAGCATCATTGACCGGATAAATTGTTACCGGAATAACCTGACTTACAACCTCACGCTGGTTTTGTCGTTTACTTACTGCTCTTCCATTTCTGACTATTGATTCTCTAGTATTATCATCCAGATAAAAAGTAACTTCTTCAGTGCCAGACCAGTTATCCGTATTTGACTGGAAAATCACACTGAAACCTGTTACAATCACGTCTATATGCTCAGAACCTTCTTCAGAAAGAGTTAATGTATCATTTTCACCCCAAACCTGCGAGCAGAAAGAACTAAATTCATAACTTTCCGAAGGTAGATCTTCATCAGCTTCAAAATTACCTGTTATAGTTAAAATCGGTGGATCATTAATCGGTTCAATGCTAATCTCTATATCCAAAGAAGCCGCTACTCTCCCGGAAATACTCTCCTTTGCTTTAGAAAAGGCATTCACCTTTGATCTGGAAAAATCCTGCATCTGTCTTTTACTAACAAGATCATTCCCTCTCTCTATGTAACCATCATCAGCCGTAAAAGTGATAACCTTGCTGCCATACCAGTTCAAACCACCAGACAATAAAACAATCCCATCTTCCTGAATTTCTACTATAATACTATCATTACCAGAATAAGTAAAGCTCAACGAATCACCATTCTCGTCAGAAAAGATGTTATTCAAATCCAGGCTGCTATCAGAAGTATCTTCATAAAATGACACTGCTGTTACAGGGTTTTCCACAAAGGGTGGTGAATTAAGTGAAGTAATATAATTCTCCTTTTCTATCGTTATCACCTCCAAACCATAAGTAGCATTCAAGGTAACAGTATAAATTCCAACCGGGAATACCCAACTCACGTTTTCACCAGCAGCATCTATTACTTCATCATTATCAAAATCCCACTCGTAATCATCTGCAGGATAATTACTGGTAACTGTAAATTCAACATTCAAGGGAGCATTTCCCAAAATTATATCTGCAGAAAAATCTGCTTGTAATGGCTCTCCCTGAAATTCATAAGCTCCCATATCAATAATATAAACTTCACCATCGAAAATACGTGGATTACCTTCAATATCATAATCAGGAATATTTAGCCCTGTGGTATCGGGTGTTCCAGCATTAATGCAGGGAGATGTAAAATCAATGTGGTAATCGCCATTTACGATATTTATAAACATCGGATCAGCATCAATATTGCCTGTACCTGTAAACCCACCTTCTACATCACTATAAGTGATATTTATGCCAGTATTGGAATTAAATATCTCATTTCCTGAAGAAGCAGAATTTCCCCAGAAAATACTATTACAAACCGAAGGAGGATAAGATTGATTGAATAATCCTCCACCCTGATTACCTGCAGAATTCCCTGTAATCGTGCAATTAGCAATATCTGAATATGAACCATAATTGTATATTCCACCACCATCATTCAATGCAGAGTTGTTATCAACAATTGAATTAGTTATTATCGGTGTACAATTGTAAGTGTAAATCCCTCCACCATTTGCATTAGCAGTGTTATTGCTAATTATACAATTCGCTACAATGAGTGAGTCTGCTTGCTGTATAAAAATACCTGCACCTTCATCTGAAATATTATTAGTGAAATTACTATTCTTGATAAATGAAACACCTTCTTCATTACTATAAATATTATATAAGCCACCACCTTTTTCTGTAGCACTATTTCCTATAAAGCTACAATTAAGTATTGAACTAACAGCACCGTTATGATAAATTCCTCCACCATTTGTTGCAGAATTGAAATAAAAATTGGAGTAAGAAATTACAAATCTTGATAGGAAAGCACCTATAGCACCTCCACTAAAGGCTAAATTATTATTGAAATCACAATTTTCTATTTCGGTAGAAGAGTCACCACTAATGCTACGGTGATATAACGCTCCACCACTATATTCTGCACTGTTATTTTCAAAATTGCTGTTTCTAATTGTAAGATATGAAAGTTCGTTTGCTATCGCCCCTCCAGACGATCCAGAATTATTATTATCAAATAAAGAACTCTCTATTATTATATCTGGGCAATATTTCAAGTGTATTGCTCCACCTAATTCTCCTGCTATATTGTTTTCAAAAACACAATTAACAATGCTTGATGAGGAAATGGTATTTGACAAAGCCGCTCCCCATTCTGCATAATTATCAACAAATCTACAATTTCTTATAGTTGGAGATGAAGACGAATTTCTCATTCCCCCGCCACTATTGTGCCAATCGTAGCTTGAATCAGCATTACCTTGGGTAATTGTGCAGCCATCCAATACTGTAGTACTATCAAGATTAATGAGATTAAATTGATGATAGAATACATGATAACAGTTATCTGAAATTTCATTTTCTATTCCAATATCTCCGCTGAAAATAGTCTCATATATTGTATAATCGCGTTGCTCTCGAGCATTTTCAGTTCCATTGAATCCTCCATAAACTGATATTCCATTCACCAGACAAAAATAATTATACCTATCGTTCACTGAGTGGTGAGAAGTTGATGGTTTGTAAGTACCTTCTGCAATCCAGATTTCGTTTCCTGATACTGCTATTTCCAGAGCATCTTGAAAATCTATATATGCATCCTCCCAGGAATCCCCATTATTAATACCGGTAGCATCAGCATCAACAAAAATTGGCTGAGCAGATGTAATTGAGCTGGAGATTGACTGAAATAAGTCTCCAGAAACTAAAATTGAAAAGGAATCATTACCATCGTAATATAGATTATTTATTAAACATATACCATTACTAATTTCTCGCGTTAATCCTTGATCAGAGTACAAATTCCCACTTCCGGAATAAAGTGATAACGTGATAAAACCAATGTAATCATCATCAACACTGCCTAATGAATCTGTTGCAGCTATTTCAATGCTGAAATTATGATCTATAGAAACTAATTCAGGTATATATAAGAAGGTGTAATTTGTTGCAGATACTATTAACGAGTTCATACTGGCTGATGTGCTGCTATTTGTCTCAAATAGTGTAAATCCTGAACTACCAGAAGCATTAGGAACTGAATTCAAACTTGAAATCTGAAATTGGAATTGACTGCCATCTTTAACATTATCCTCAAAGGTTAGGTACAAATCAAAAACTTCAGAAGCATCATCCGGAGCAATTAGGGTTGTAAGATTCGTAAAATCAAACCTATTGGCATCTGTTACATCAATATCTGCTATAAGACTATTGTCAATATTCCTGAAAATTGCAGCTCTTCTTATTGTCAATCCCCAATCCGTAATTGTATCGGAAGCACCTTTAGAAATGCTAAGGGATCTGACATCTGTTGGCAAAGCATCAGTATCATTATTTGCATTTCCACCATCCCTGAGAGTAAATGACCAGACCTTGAGTGCTTCTGTAACTGATGATATCGATATATTCTGGTAATCCATGTAAGGTATATCTAAACATTCGTTATCATTGGAAACAATGTCTGATTCGCCGGTTATTGACTCCTGAAATGAATTCAGTCCAGTGGCAGGGCATCCATATATATTGAAGGATAATAAGTTGTCCCATTGAAAATTTCCGAAAATTCCAAGGCTTATCCCGATATCATTCATTGCATCACCGGATTTCATTTCATTAGTTGTTATTTTATTTGAATATCCAAAGGCAATTCCTGAATTAGAAAATGAATTAGAAAAATCTGCTAGTCCATCTGTTAGTCCAAGTGAAAACCGGGTAGCTGATGATGGGCTAACAATGTTTACACAGCCGTTCTTTAGAAGAGTATATCCAAGATTCGAATTGTCCTCGGGGTCTCCGTTGTTACATGCACATTGAAATAGGAAGCTGGGATTATTATCATTAAGCAATGCCGCATGAGCTAAATCTATAACATTTGATGCGTGGTCAGAACTTCCATGAGTCCAGTATAAGGCAAAACCAAACTCAGAGTTATTCCAGGCATTAGTAACATTATCATAATTACATGGATAGGATTCAGGGGCTGGATTCAATCCAAAATCTCGATAATAGACACGATGATAATTCCAACTCATGGGATTCAAAATTTCATCTTTAATTTGTTCACCAAGAGGATAACCAAGGGCCATTTCGTTAGATGGATACATTGCCAGTAGTACTTTCTTTCGCCAAACTGCATCTGCTTCATAGGTATTTTCATAATTCATTATTTTCGTTAATATATTATCAAGATCATCAATACTGTCAGTAGATTCATAAAAAGGGATCCTACCTACTGCTACTTCTGCACCACGGTCAGGACTCCCACCAAAATCATCAAAAAATTCACCAAAAAAACCGTCTCCATCCATATCCCAATCTGTTGAGGTTAATTCTGCATAATAAA
The DNA here is from genome assembly GCA_030765665.1 of Candidatus Tenebribacter mawsonii. Taxonomy (GTDB): domain Bacteria; phylum Cloacimonadota; class Cloacimonadia; order Cloacimonadales; family TCS61; genus Tenebribacter; species Tenebribacter mawsonii. The sequence goes on from JAVCCD010000350.1 coordinate 7,326, forward strand.
AATCAGTAGGACAATAGTAAAAAGTATTATCGCTTCTAATTGGACAAGTCATTTTCATAGGAACGGTACCATTTGTTGGGTCTGGGTTTCCAATGAGTAAAACATATTCAATTTCCAGATTAAGGTAATTTGCCTGTAACCATATTCGCATGTTTTCAGCTACATCATCACCTATCCCACCTCCCATATTTTCCACAGTTTCAACCTGTACAATGAATCCCAGGCTTTCTTTGTGCAGTACAAAATTATTAAGCTGCTGTGATTGATTTTGTAGTGCATCTGTAGTGATAATGAGATACATACCTGGTTCCCGGGTTTCGCTTTCACCATATTCTCCAATAGCATCATCAAAATTAACTGCATGTCGTCGGATAATCTCAATACCTATTGGATTATTAGAAGCTGAGAAATTGTGTGATAACTCTTTCTCAAATTGCACTTTCAATTCACCATTCTGGAATTTTGTGAGACTGCTTTCCACCGGATTATAACGATAAACCGGATAAAAAACCTGTATCATTTTCCATTGCCGAACAACAATTTCATCAAATCTAACATTTTCAATGTTTGGGAAGTATTCGTCGTTTTGATATACTGCAATATCTCTGCCATTTTCTATTTGCACATTCTCAGGCCACATAACAATTTCTTTTGTGCCATCCCAAGTTGCAAATGGAGCTGCAGGCTTTACATTCCATTTCCCAGAGAGATTTGACCATTTTGTATTATTAACGTGAACACTGATCGTGTTCAAATCAGCATCCGGTGGAAGAAGAATATGAACAGCAATATATGGCAAATCAGGTTCTCCTGTTCTACTGAGATGTTGAAAATCTTCACCAATGAATTTACATAATCCATTTTCATCTGACTTAGCTTCAATTTCAATATTAGAAAGTGTGATTTCAATTTTATGAATTGTTCCATGTAGTATGGCAAGTATAAAAATAAATCCGAGAATAATTAATATCTTTTTCACAAAACCCCCAATGTATTATTGATGTATTGACTATTGGAAGCATAATTTTAGTTTCTTATATTTTATAATTATAAGAGCCATGTTATGTATTGCTTCTCCTATTATATAATCAATAACATTTATTAGAAATACTATAGTACAATGTCAAGAAGATTTATTACCGATTCAATCAATATTAATCTTTGTTTCACCAATATTCAGCATCTCTTTGGGGAATATTATTCTTGTATGTAAGAAGACATTTTTATTTTATATCAGTCAAGAATATTTTCATAATCCTGTTTATTAAGATGATGTCTTGATCTAGTCCATACCGCTCATATATCAGAAATGTAATGTAAGACAATTTCACCACCCTCCTTCGCTTACTCCGCCACTAAATGAGAGGGGGCGAAGGGGCGAAGGGGTGAATAATTGAAAATTGAAAATGGTAAATTGAAAATTAAATGTAATCTAATCAGAGCTGGGGAAAACGAAGGTGCGAGGGGGGGGAAGGGGAGAATAATTGAATCAGCTATAGGCTGAAAAGAATGTAATCCACCCAGGCGGACAAGAATATTAATTTGAGCTAACCGAAGCACTTTTCTTTAGATAATTTCAATAATCACTTTGAATCTTGAGAACTGTCTTTATTATATTTTAGCTTATATTCAGTAGTTTTGATCTTTTTTTCCAACTCCTGTACTTCGGCAAGACTAAGTACTTGTGAGCCATCTATCTTTCTTGCATTCATAAGTTTGACTTCTTCAGTAAGTGATTCAGGGCTTATTTTTAAAACCTTTGTTGTGAGCCCTGGTTCGGAAATTATCCTGATCTTTTTATAATCAGTCAGCTTAATTGTGAAGGCAATATTATAAGGAAACTTTCTATCAGCGAGAAATGTACAGATCAGACGGTATATTCCGGGTTCTCTATAGCGTAATTCATAATTGATTATTTTCTCCAGTTTCTCAACTTGTGACAGTTTATCCAGTTCTATCGAACCATCCAGGTATCCGCTTAGTTCAGAGA
>JAVCCD010000273.1 GCA_030765665.1 Candidatus Tenebribacter mawsonii
CCGAGGATCGGTGTTTTTGTGTGCCATTGTGGTATTAATATTGGTAGCATTGTGGATGTACCTGGAGCAGTCGAATTTGCGAAGAAATTACCCAATGTTGTTTATGCTGGTGAAAATCTATTTACTTGTTCTCAGGATACACAACAGCAGATGAAAGAGATCATCGAAGAGTATAAGTTGAACAGAGTAGTGGTTGCATCGTGTTCACCCAGTACCCACGAAGCACTTTTCCAGGAGACTATGCGTGAAGCTGGTTTAAACCCTTACTTATTTGAAATGGCAAATATTCGTAACCAATGCAGTTGGGTGCATCGTGATGATCATGCCAAAGCTTCCGACAAAGCAAATCGTTTAATAAAAATTGCTCTTGGAAAATCAAGATTACTTCAGCCTTTACATGCAATTGCTTTAGATGTAACTCAAAAGGGTATAGTAATTGGTGGAGGTTTAGGTGGGATGACAGCCGCTCTTTCTATTGCGAACCAAGGTTTTGAAGTTGCCCTTATTGAGCGTGCAGAAATACTTGGTGGTAATTTAAACGGTTTGTACCATACTTTAGATGGGCAAAGTGTACCTGAATTCCTTCAAGAATTAAAAGATGAGATTGATGATCATCCATTAATAAAAGTATATCTGAACGCATCAGTGAAAAAAATGGATGGTTACATTGGAAATTTCAAAACTACTTTTGATTATAAGGGAGAAGAGAAGGAATATAAACACGGTATAATTATAATTACAACAGGAGCAAAAGCATCTGAACCAAAAGAATACCTTTATGATCAACACAAAAATGTGATTACTCAAAGAGAATTGGAGCACGAATTAGAAGAGAATGAAAAAGATTATAAAAAAGTAAAAAGTGCTGTTTTCATTCAATGTGTTGGTTCTCGTGATGAAGAACATCCTTATTGTTCTCGTATCTGTTGTGCTCAAGCAGTTAAAAATGCAATGAGATTGAAAAAATTGAATCCAAAAATGGAAGTATATGTTTTATATCGTGATATAAGAACTTTTGGATTCTATGAAAAATATTATCAGGAAGCCAGGCAGATGGGAATTGTTTTCATTCGCTATAATGAGGACGCAAAACCTGAGATTGATATTGATAGTAAAAAAGTTGTATTCGGCGAGAATGCGTTAATAATTAAGGTTAAAGACCATGTGTTGGGAACAGAGATCAAGTTGACACCAGAAAAAATTATCTTATCTCCTGCAATTATACCTCAAGAAGATGTTGACACCATATCACAAATGTTAAAAATACCTCTTAATGAAGATAAGTTCTTTATGGAAGCACATGTGAAACTTCGACCAGTCGATTTCTCAGTTGAGGGGATTTTTTTGGCAGGATTAGCTCATTCTCCAAAAGGAATGGAAGATACTATTTCGCAAGCAAAAGCAGCTGCAGAAAGGGCTTGTGCGATAATAAGTTCTAAGGAATATATTTCTGAAGCAAATATTGCCAGGGTTGATGTAGATACTTGTGCTGGTTGTGGAATGTGTGTGTCCGTTTGCCCTTATGGTGCTCCTGAGCTCATTTGGTTAAATGGTAAAGAATATGCATATGTTAATTCTGCTCTTTGTAAAGGTTGTGGAAGTTGTGCAGCAATATGCCCTTCAGGTGCAATGCAACAGCTTGGCTACAAAGAAGAGCAGCAATTGGCAATGTTGAATGAAGCTTTAGAGATCTGGTAATTTTATAGTTTACTAAATAGAATTTCGAAGTTCGATAAATAAATACATTTCATTCAAAAATGAAATTAAAATCACTTAAATAAAAAGGAGAATTTCCGAATGAAAACAGGGGTTTATCTTTGTCAGTGTGGTGGAAACATTTCAAACACTATTGATCTCCAGAAAATTTCAAAACATGTAAAAGAGAAAAAAGGTGATATTCTTGTTCAAGAGAATTCTCATATGTGTTCTGGAGCTGGCCAAAAACTTATCATTGAAGATATTAAAAACAAGGGTTTAGAAAAAATTGTTGTAGCTGCGTGCTCACCTCATTTCCATGAAAAAACTTTTCGAGCTGCTTTACAGAAAGCCGGACTAAATCCGTATGTTTTAGAGATTTCAAATTTCCGTGAGCATTGTTCTTGGGCACATAAGAATGTACCTGAAATTGCTACAGAAAAAGCTAAAGATGTTATCGATGCTTCTATTGCCAAAGTGGAACTTGATTATCCATTAGAGGAGAAGAAGATGCAAATGGGTGATGAAGTTCTGGTTATTGGAGGAGGTATTGCTGGCATTCAAACTTCGCTTGATCTTGGTGATGCTGGTAAAAAGGTAACTCTTGTAGAAAAAAAACCAACACTCGGTGGAATGATGGCAATTCTTACTAAAACCTTTCCAACAGAAGACTGCTCAGCGTGTATCATCTCTCCTAAAATGGCTGCAGTTCAAGATCATCCCAACATTACCCTATACACTAACTCAGAAATTGAAAGTATTGCCGGGCACAGATTGCATTTTGAGGCAAAGATAAAAAAGAATCCTCGTTTCATTTTGGATACGATAGATATGGATCAATGCCTAATTTGTACTCAGTGTGTACAAGAGTGTCCGATTGAGCAACCAAATCATTGGGAACAGGGAATTATGAATCGTAAAGCTATTTATATCCCAGCTCCTCATGCAATTCCATATAAATATTTAATTGATAAGGATAATTGTTTACAATTCAAGGATGGATCGTGCACCAAATGCGCTGATATTTGCCCTCAGAAAGTTATTGATTTCAAACAACAACCCGAGTTCGTAAATATTGCCGTAGATAACGTAGTCGTTGCAACAGGTTATGATATTTATGATGCTACTGAAAAAACAGTTTTTGGGTATGGAAAGTACAAGAATGTTGTAAATGCACTGGAGATGGAACGAATCGTAGATCACATTTCCGAAAAAGAACCACCACGCGAAGTAGGTAAGAGAGTTGCTTTTGTACAATGTGTAGGTTCCCGTGATGAACAAATTGGTCGGGAATATTGCTCTCGAGTATGTTGCATGTTTTCAATAAAGTTGGCTTCACTTCTAAAACAGGCAAAACCTGAAACAGATATATATATATTCTATACAGATCTTCGAGCCTTTGGTAAAGGGTATGAAGAGTATTATAAACGAGCACAAAAAATGGGAATAAAATTTGTGAGAGGTAAACCATCACACTTCACCGAAAATCCTGACACAAAACAAGTTTTGGTAACTGTGGAAGATACACTCTCTAGAGACATTATTCAAAGTGAGTTTGATTTAGTTGTATTAGCTAATGGAATGGGCTTGAGTGAAGCATCCGAAACAATTGCAGATAACTTGAAACTGGCAAAAAGTGAAGATGGTTTCTTTAAGGAAGCTCATCCAAAATACCGCCCAGTTGATACTTTGGTAGAAGGTGTTTTTCTAGCTGGAACTGCACAAGGACCCAAAGATATTCCTGATACAGTGACACAAGCTAGTGCGGCTGCTGGTAGAGTACTAGCAACTTTAGCACAGAAAGAATTCTCTATAGATCCGGTATTGGCTTTTGTACATCAGGATATTTGCGATGGTTGCAAGAAATGTATAGATTCTTGTCCTAAACAAGCAATTACTATAAATACAAATGGTAAAGCAGAAGTAAATGAAGCTCTTTGCTTGGGTTGTGGTAGCTGCATTGCTAGTTGTCCTATTGAAGCAATTGATTTAAATTATTATACAAATGACCAAATGTATGCACAGATCGAAGCTTCTTTGAGCAATAAAAAAACTGGAGAGAAGAGGATTCTAATCTTTGCTGATGATAACACTGTTTATCGTTTAGCAGATGCTTGCGGAGTTCGTAAGATGAAATATTCTACTGATTCCAGAATATTCCGAATTCCAAGTGGTAGTAGAATTACTTCCAACTTAATAAAGTTTGCTTTATCTAAAGGAGCGGATGCTGTAATGATTGGTGACAGTCCAGAAAAAAGTTCACGATTTGGTTGGGCAAATGATGTAACAGAAGACAACATTAAACAAGCTCAAGTAACAATGAAAGAGCTTGAAATAGAAACAGACAGATTGATCTTTAAGGAATATAATGCAGGAGCGTTAGTACAATTTATAACTGATGTAGATGCAATTGCAGATTATTTGGGAACGTTAAGCCCAATTCCTAAAGAAACAAGAGAGAAACTTTTTACTTCTGTGAGAGGTGAATAATGGCTAAGATAATAAAACTTGATGATAAAGGTGTAGAATTTTTAGAAAAGATCATGGAATTAAGTGGTGAGATAATAACTTTGTGTGATCAATGTGGAACCTGTTCTGGAGGATGTCCTTTCATAACCGAGATGGATGTTAATCCGTCACAGATTATGAGACAAGTAATGCTAGGGCAAAAAAATATTATGGACAGCAAAACTATGTGGATTTGTGCTTCATGTTTCACATGTACTGTGCGGTGTCCCAGAGATTTGGATGTTTCGAAAGTTTCAGAAGCGTTGCGGCAAGTTAAATTACGTGAAGCAATAGATTTCATTGATATTGAAGAAATTTCTGATGAAGAAGCCAAGAAGCTTCCCTCAATTGCAATTGTTGGAGCTTTTAGGAAATTTACGGGATAAGGAGACAGAAAATGAAAGTACCATATTTTCCCGGTTGCACATTAAAAACAACAGCTACAAATTTTGAGACATCAGCAATTGAGGTTGCAAAACAATTAGGTATAGAAATGGTTGAATTAGACCGTTGGAATTGCTGTGGCGTTGTTTCTTATCTGGTTAGCGATGATTTAATGAAACATATGGCTCCTGTTAGAAACTTTATAAGAGTTCAGGAAATGAACAAAACTGGAGTTGTAGAAAATGAAAATAGATTGGTAACGCTTTGTTCTATGTGCTACAATACGCTAAATCTTTCTAATAAAAGAATGCAGAAGAATCCTGATGATTTACAGAAGATTAACGATTTTATGCACCGAGAAGAAACAAAATATGATGGTAGTGTGGAAGTTGTGCATTTGTTACCATTAATTCAAGATTTGGGTTGGGAAGCAGTTAGTAAACATGTTAAGAAACCTCTCAACAATATAAAAGTTGCACCATATTATGGTTGTATGCTTTTGCGCCCCAAAAATGTAGGAATTGATGATGCAGAAGACCCTAAAATACTTCAGGAATTAATAAGTGCTTTAGGTGCTGAAGCAATTGATTGGGATAGTGGCAGTAGATGTTGTGGAAGTTATCACACTGTGAATAACAAAGATATTGTAATTAATCTATCTAGAGGTATCATTGAAGATGCACGTAGAAATGGAGCTGATATAATAATTACTTCATGTCCGCTTTGTGCTTTTAATTTAGATAACAGACAACAAGATATTCTAGAGAAAGATCCAGAATTCGAGACAATGCCTATTGTTTATTTTAGTCAACTAATAGGAGTTGCATTTGCAATAGATAAAGAGAAATTAGGTTGGGAATTCAACCATATATCTCCAGACATATTATTCTAACTATAAAAAAGTATTCTTAATTTAACTGATTTCGCAAGTTTTTTTTGTGGAATCAGTTATTATTTTTTCATAAGCGTCGACAAATGTTTTCAAAGCAGAATATGTTTTATCTATTTCATTGTCAGGTATTAATTCCAACACTTCTTCTTGGAACTTATTTAGTTTGTAGCTTGTATTTTCAGCCATTTTGAGGCCTTCGTCTGTAATGCGAGCAAACCAACTGCGACGATCATCATCAGAATGGTATCTTTCTACAAATCCCATCTTAACAAGTTTATTTAGAACTCGTGTAACTTTAGCATTTGAGATCTCATACATCCTAGCAATTTCACGCATTCTGAGGGGCTTGTTAGCTTTATAAAGAAAACGCAATAATGCGCATTCAATATCACCAATAACAACGCATAAGGTATAGGAATTATCTCTTTCAATAAATAGCTTTTGTAACTTCGCGGTCAATTCAATAAATTCACTCGAACTTTTCATACTAACATCCTAATATTTTATTAATAAGCTCTTCACTAATCAATAATAAAAAATGGCACGCCCGTAGGGACTCGAACCCCAAACCCTCTGATCCGAAGTCAGATGCTCTATCCAATTGAGCCACGGGCGCTCATTATGTAAATTTATTTTGACACTAATTCATGTCCACCACTTTC
>JAVCCD010000268.1 GCA_030765665.1 Candidatus Tenebribacter mawsonii
GAAAATGAGAGCTGATTTATATGAAAAAACAATGGCAAAGAACCCATTAAGATGGATTAATAAATCCACTAAAAACTGGAACAGAATTGAGTCTGTTTTTTTGAACAAAAGAAAAGATCAAATTGATGGGCATCTTTCTTGACACATACCGCGCTTGTTACAAGCAACTTCTATCAAAATTCTATTTTAAAAGCATTATTTTTGTTGCTGTTTCTTTGCTATTATACTGCAATTTGACAATGTATTGTCCGCTGCTGACAGATTTTCCCTGACCATCTTTACCATACCAATTACAATCGTAACTACCAGGTGCTGTTGTACAATCCATCAGTGTTTTCACTTTTTGCCCTTTAATATTGTAAATAGAAAGTTTCACTTTACCTGATTCAGATAAATTGAACGAAATTGTGGTTTCTGGGTTAAACGGATTGGGATAATTTAATAAATTAGTATTATCAAATGAGGAATTAGGAATTTCATGTTCTACAATATCTACATATTGCGGTGCTCCATATTCATAACACCCCATATCGATTGTAGCAACTCCATCTTCATCTCCATCCCAAACTCTTTGGTTGTGAAGCAAATCCCAAGATGGAATGAATAAACCTGTTGTATCTGGAGTACCGGCATCAATGCAGGGAGATTGTTCTGTTGGTTGATATGGATCATCTCCCGAAAGTAGGAAAAGCGGATCTACATCGATATTGCCATCTCCCCAGTTGACTATATTTGCATTATTTTGGTTGTATATTGCATTTTGCCCACCTTGGATATTACAATGGGAGATATTGAGTGTTGATGTGTTTCCCCATGGCGAATTATCAGGTAGAAAGATTTCGTAGTTACAATTATTCCTCATAATGTTATTATGGAATTCAATTGGATTTCTTAAAATCGTTAGCGTATAATTTCCTGTATTATCCACAAATGTTGTATTATTAATTGTTACGTTACCGGAACCATCCAAGGCTACAATTTTGTTAGCAGTCCCAGCACATTGATTGTTTGAGAACAAACAATTCGTAATTGTGAAATCCCCACTTTCACCATTCAATGTACCTAGAGCTAGAGCAGCCGCATTTGAAAAGCCACCGGAATCTAATAAATTATTAATGAATTTAGAATTTTTGATAATAATTTCACATCCAGCATAAGTTGTCGTTCCGATTCCGGCACAAAATTGAGGATCTGGTCCTGAACCAGAGCAAGTATTATTAGAAATTATGCAATTTTCCATATCAAGATAATCTAATTCATAAAAAAATGCTGCCGTAACGAACTGGTCGGTAAAACAATTGAGAATATCAACATTTTTGAAATATATCCTTTCAGTAGGACTAGCACCAAAAGCTGAACCATCAGTTCCTGAATGGTATTGAATTATAATATTTTCAATTAATGTATTATTAGAATCGTGCATATACAACGTACAATATTCAGAAGTAATATTCTGGAAAGTCATATTTTTTAGAACTGAATTATCTGAACAACCCATATTAAATAAACAATACTGATTATTTTCACCATCAATGATCGTAGTTGTTTTACTATCTCCAATAATCTTCACGTAATCTTTTCCGCCAAAAGCAAAGAATTGATCATTTAAACTCTTACTATAGATTCCGGCTGCCAAGTGTACTGTTTTGGGATTCAAAGAATCCGAAGCAACTTTGCGAATTGCCAGAACAATTGTTTTCATCGGTTCAGTCAGTGATAAGCCCGAATTGGCATCGTCACCATAAGGGGACACATATAAATCGTGATTCACCGGTTCCATAGTGTAGTTCAGGATATCAAAGGAATACGGAGGATTGGGACAGGAAATAAGCTCATATTGGTTAGCGAAATATCGAGTTGGTTCAATTACCGTAAATGTGTCGACAATAACATGATTAGTTTGACATCTGAAAGAATATAATTCTAATCCTGTGGCAGCAAGATTGTCATAGATATTGCACCTGTTATTTGCATCAAAATTCAGGACAGTATCATTAACGTGAATACCACCTCCATTTATATAAGCATAATTATCGTGAATAGAGACACCAGACAAAGTTATGTTACCCCTGAAAGAGTAGATTCCTCCGCCAGTTTCAGCATAATTTTTAGTTATCCTACAATTCTTAATTGAGAAATAAGTTGGGCTTTGATATTCGCCTTTAACATAAATTCCTCCACCAGCCTTATTCCAAGCTTGACTACCCCAACCATTAGTCAGTGTAATACCTTGAATTTTTGCTGATATTTCCTGATCCCAAACTCTTACACAACTTTCTTGCTGTTGACCATTTATTACAGTTAATGGGATATATGATGGATCGCTTGTTGTTAGCTCGAGGCTGGCAACCGTTATGTTTTTGCCATTATAGATAATATTTTCGTAATATGTTCCCGGATATACAAGAACTGTATCTGCATCAACTGAAGCATTAATGCCTTCCTGGATGGTAGTGAAGTCGCCGGTGCCGTCGAGTTTGATTTCCCAGAGTATTGATGAAAGCAACGAACAAAACAAACAAAATAAAACAATAATGATTAATTTGATTTTCAATAAAACCCCCTTTAGTTCCCCCTTACAAAGGGGGACAATAAGAAAATTGCAGGTGACATTAAAACATGCCACCCGCATGATAAAATTACTTCAAGAGTAACATCTTTTTTGAAATTACTTTTTCATTAGTTTTAAGTTTGTAGAAATAAATTCCTGAACCAACCGGTTTACCATTATCATCTTTCCCATTCCAAACAATTGAATTATTACCAGAGGGAAATTGTCCCTTTGCCAATTGTCGCACTTTTTGACCTTTCAAGTTATAGATTGTGAGTTCGATCTTCTGCTCATTAGGTAATGAGAAGAAAAGAGTTGTTTCAGGGTTGAATGGATTTGGAAAATTAGTGATCTCAACCTTTGCAGGAGAAGGAGGACTATTTTGCCTATCCTTAAAGGACACATAATAGCAATCTCTGTTGTTATCGATCTGAATGGTACCTTTCACTGTTTTAGATGTTTCCGGTTCGCATATTCCATATTCCCTGATCTGCTTATTTTGTTCTCTGCTTCCATAAGAAAACTCAAATTCAAGATTCTCTCCCTGGTTTTCCAAGATGTAAGCACAAATCTGAGCAGATGTATCCTGCACAACTGTTGCTCCTTTACATTCTCCATCAACAAAAGCACCGATTTCCGAAGGCATATCTTCTGGATCGAGTTCTATGAAAACAGGGATGTAATCAGCCTCTTCTTCGTATGTGAAGTCTTGTGATGCAGGAACATTAAATTTCTCTCTAGTATCACCTGAACTCCAAGAGAAAGTAGGAATATCACGTTCACAATAGACTATTACCATATCACCAGGACTGATAGTGTAAGCGGCGGCAATATCCGGAGGCCAAACGCCATTCACTTTTTTGATTGCCCAATGTTGTGCTTTAATCTTGGTAATCTCATCCAGATGACCGGCAAAAGCGTCATAAACATATTGAGTATCTTCCAGGAAATAACCTATCCAGTTTTCCTGGTTGTTTCCATATAAATGGATTGAAGTTCCTGCCTCACATCTCTGACCGGTTACAGTGAATTCACAAGCATTTATAGTTTTGAATTTATAACCATACGGACTTGTGAATGGATGATTTAAATTTTGTTGAAATGGATGAAATGAAATAGTCCAAGGTTGCGATCCAGGAGAGTGAGGTTTGAAAAGAGCATAATCTAATTCATTTATGCCTGAAATCGGAGC
>JAVCCD010000339.1 GCA_030765665.1 Candidatus Tenebribacter mawsonii
GAAAGTGGTGGACATGAATTAGTGTCAAAATAAATTTACATAATGAGCGCCCGTGGCTCAATTGGATAGAGCATCTGACTTCGGATCAGAGGGTTTGGGGTTCGAGTCCCTACGGGCGTGCCATTTTACATGCATAACCCATTACTAACACGTATTATAACTAACTTAAATAAAATGTATATTTCTGAAACGTTGTGAGATTAGTTGTGGTTTTGACTGTTAATTCGTCAAATTTGTTGTAAATTCACCTCGAATAAAATTTGTTATTTTAAAATGAGTGTTTATGAAGTTTACAGTACTAAAATAACAATATATTTTCGTTGTCTTCAAAAACTACGTTTGCCTGAATTGGAGATTCCTTAATCTCGCCACCACTATGAAAATATTTCGCATTCATAAATAAAAGTAATAAATCTGATAATTATCTTCATTGTTTATTTAGGAATTTCATACTCTTCAGGTTTACCTTTTGTGATTCTTTTAATCTCATTGACGTAATTTTTCCAATATATATCGTAATTATTCCTGACTTCTGTTTTTACTTCTCTAACTAAATCGTTACGGTATTTTTTTATCTCCGTATTACAATTTTTGCATTTGTAACCAATTTGTACACCGTCTATTTGCCAACTTCCATGTATAACCATAGTTACCTGTATCAAACTCTTTAGACTCTATCAATTGTCCTCTCAAATTGAATATTGTGACCACCCCTCTTTCGCCTTCTCTTATTTCAAAGCTTATTGTCGTAGCGGGATTGAAAGGGTTTGGATAGTTCTGTAGAGAAAAATTAGCACAAATTCAGATTCTGTTTTTTATTATATGTAATCCTGTAGATGTTACCAAATATACATAAGGATCTTCCACATGTACGTTTTGTTCTTGACCCTCTGTTTCCAACAAATCAACTATAAATGCATTGGTAGGATCACTTATATTAATCATACGAAGTCCCGCCAAACCATCAGCTACATAAGCATAGGAACCAGAAACGAAAACGCCATGTGCGTATTCTGCATAAACTGAATCTATTAAAACTGGGTAATTTGGATTACTTACATCTATAATCTTGAGACCACCTTGTAAATCACAGACGTATGCATACGAATTTGAAATAGATATATCTTCGGCATAATGTGTATCAACCGTACCAACTATTTGTGGATTTGCAGGATTACCAACATCTATAATTTTAAGACCAGAAAAACCATCGCCTATATAAGCATACGAATTATCAATTTGCACTCCAAATGCATCATCAGTTTCAACTGAACCTATAATTATTGGCTCTGCTTGGTTACTAATATCTACAACTTTAAGTCCTTCAGATCTATCAGTTACATAAGCATAAGAACCAGAAACATAAACCTCGTAGGCATAATGTGTATCAACCGAACCAACTATTTGTGGATTGTAGGGATTACTTATATCTATAACCACAAGTCCACTATATGTATCAGCTACATAGGCATAAGAGCCAAAAACATAGACATTTATGGCATTTTCGGGTGTATCTACAAAACCAACAATTTCTGGATTAATGGGGTCACTTATGTCTATCACGTAGAGACCTTCTTCTTTACTCGCCACATAGGCATAAGAATCAGAAACATATACACCCCAAGAATTTCCAGGAAGCTCTACAGAAGCGATTAAAGAAAGTTTAGGATTAAATTCTTGTATGTCATTATCTGGCTCAGTAATACAACTAAACAATATCATACAAAACAGTATTAATAAAATAAATAGTTTCATCTTTCCCCCTTATTTTTATCTTACAAATTTATATCATATAAAGTTCCCATATAATAGATTCTACTTACTGATCCTTTCAGTAGTGTTCAAACAACTTCTTCATTTTAAAAGCAAACATTTCTTAACAGCTTTAGTTTTACCGTTAACATTTAATTTATAAAAGTACAAACCAGAACTCACAGATTTTCCAGATTCATCATCTCCATTCCAGATTACTGAATACTGACCTGCTGAAAACTGTCTGCTGACAAGTTTCTTCACCTTCTGACCTTTCAGATTATAAATTTCTAGCTCAGCGCTCTCAGCGTGCTCTGCGGTGATATTAAAAGAAATTGTCGTAGTTGGATTGAAAGGATTTGGATAGTTAGAGATTGTGTAATGTTCTAATGACACTTGAACATCTTCTGCAGAAACGGGGTTATATATCATTTCAACATACTCAGGATGATCTATAAATGGATTCCTGTTCTCTTGATAATCTTCATAAATGATATCATTTCTGTTTTCTCCGAATTCATCTACTGGGTCTTTTACATGCCACTGCATTAGTGTAGAAAATACACCATGAACGGGTTCACTGAAATGTCACATGGTCGTAAATTATGAACATCAGTACCCGCACCTATTGCAGTACCAAAATCACCATGAGATTTAGCCCATACATGCTCTCTGCTCCAACCTTGCCCATTATTATATTCCTGTGCTGCATCGACTGACCAACCAGTGTAAATGAGAATTACATTATCAGGATTATTTGGATCTCGATCGGTTTCTTTGAGAATATCCCATGTATCAGTGCTTGTACTCGTATAGGGGAACTCAACATGATCATCGATGATATCATGCAAAGCGGATTTCAGATCTTCTCCGGAAAGACCTGCAGCTGAATAGTAGTAGCCTTCCGGGATGTCAGCATGAAGAGAGCTGAAGATAGCTAATACTATTACAAATATAAATTTCATAAGAAAGCTCCTTAATTATTTCAATATAGATTCATAAACGCTAAGTGAGTCCCATGTCAGTATATTAATATCCTCTATTCTTGTGTCTACATTTTGAGGAGATCGTTTTTTCACAATCGCATCCAGTTGTGGTTTCCAAGCACTCGATAACTTAATCCGGTTATTAAAATCAAAATGGAACTGATGGAGTACAAGCCCCATATATCCAAGCCAATCTGGGAATGTACAATTATTAGAAATAAACTCAATCGATGCATTAGATAATTCTGAGATGAATTTCTCTGTCATCTCATCTGACCAATCTTGGGACATTGCTCGTTTAAGCTTACTATGCTTTATATCCCAATCTAAACTTGATGGTTGGGGGTGATAACCTTTAGCTATCATCGTGAAACCTGTCCTTATATCCATTGCGCCGCATGTTGTACAGTATAGAGTCCAACAGGAGTGTCTCTTTGATGCTAACACGCATAAAGCTTCAAATGGATTAATGATGTCTTTTTTGTCGTTCATAATACCTCCTGAACTTTCAGTAACCATAATCAAACATAAGATTATTGAGTATGTGTGTCAATATGTAAATCTATTTGACAAACAAAATGCAATTTGGAAGATGTATTTAATCTTTTGTATATGATTTAGTTCTTTAAGAAGATAATGTCGTTTCTTAATGGTTTTGCCTTGAAAATCCCCAATTTTTTAGACCAACAGAATCTTGAGAAATGGTACCCGAATGGGTGCTCTTTCTTTTGTTTTGTTGGCAAGCATGGGGATGCTTCAAGGCTGGACATTTGATTGTAGCACCCTCTTTTTTTAATAGGATATTATGAAAATATTTGAGAGCTGGAAGTTTATAAGTGCTGATAGTATTAAGGAAGTCTTAGCGGGTATTATTTTATTCAATATCTTTATAATATTTGTTATCGGAGCTTTCATTCCTATATTATTTATTATACTCCCAGTTATGCTTGTCAAGGTGATCTTGATTATTGTTATTGTTTTACTTAATATACTACTTACTGGAGAAATTATCATAACACAAATACGAAAGGAATATCCTTTTTTAATTGATTTAAAATTATTAAGTTGTAATTTTAGAGATACTGCATATACAGATGTTGAAGTTCATGATGAAATCAATGAAATAATATATGCAAAAACAAAAGAAGTTTACGAAGTTTATGAAGAAAAGAAAGTTTTAGAGATAGAGAAGAAATTTACAAATAATGAAATAATACAAATAGATACAAAACTTAACAAATGTTACAAATATAAGTATAATAATAAGAGAGTGTTTATTGTGATAAAAGATGAATACTTGAATGAACGTAAACATCATGTTGATCTTGAAGGTGTGAAATTTGGTTCTAATGGATGGTCAACAGTTGTTTATGTGGAAAAAGAATTAAAAAACCTACTTTTATTAGCAAATGCTAAAGTCATACTATATTTATTTAAAGACAACAGTAAATTTGATAGCATATATAGAATAGTTAATCCAGAAAAATGTGGAAAAATTTATTTTCATGAGACATTTCAATCAGATTTTCTGAGTTTCGATAATGATCTTGATGATTACTTAGTTAAAGAAAAACGAAAGATAAAAGAAAGAAAGTCAATGGTGAAGAGATCTATTAGATGGCTATTGTTTGGGATTGGATTATATTTGTTTTATTTATTCACAGAGTTTTTACCAATTGAGGAAATATATAATGCGCATTTAGGAAATTCTCTTATTGACAATTTTATTTGTCAATTTCTTGAATCCGTAACTGTATTTTCTTTTTTTGGTGTTGCTTTTATTTTATATAAGATATTAAAGTTGTAAGGAGATTAATATGAACAAACAGCAAAAGGTTATTATATTGTGTATGTTGTTAGCGATTTTTCTATTATTAATATTTCCACCATTTAATAAAATAAGATATCGAGATGGAGAAAAAGAATTTATTGGGCACAGAATTATTTCTACTTCAAAGGTTTATGATAGTGAAAGGAATTATAGAAGAGCCGAATTAGTTTATATTGATTCAATAAGACTTGTCATCTATGTATTTATTGTTATTATTATGGCTTTTGCTCTTACTATAATTACAAAAAATAAAAAACTAAACTTCAATAAAGGTTTTTTTAGAATGACCCTTATCCTATCACTAATTATTGGATTAATAGCATTATTAACGGAATTCGCTCCAGAAAATATCTTTCAAGTTCTGGTTATTATTTTAGGATTTGTTATATTATCTTTAATGATCTTCGTTTTTGTTAAATATATAGTTATAAAAATACTTAAATATATATTGGATGGTTTTACAAAAATAAAAAAGTAAAGTTTGTGCATGGGTGGCGAAAATTAAAGACGCTGCCAGATTGGTCACCTCCGGTCTGGTTGGATAACCCGCAAGGAATCCGTGTGGGAGAATACCCCATCCCATGCACCATAATTAGGAGATGAGATGAAAGATTCTGAATTAGAAAAAATTCGTAATAAACATAATCATTATGATCCTGATGAAGTACCGCATATAGATTACAGATTGAACCTGACCTCACGGCTCTCAAAATCGGTGCGAAAAAGCTTGGGGTTAATATATCACAGGCTCAAATTGTTGAAAATCCTAAAATAACAGATGAGATACATTTAGCAGGTCTCTTTGCTAAAGCGATCAACAGAAGGAGTTATAGATGAAAGATTCAAAGATACCACCAAACGAGATGCCACATTTCTATCCGAGGAGAAGCAAAACCTCGCTGCTCTTAAGAAACGTGCGGATACTACTTGGAGAAAATATACACAAAGCTGTATTGGTTATTTCATAAAAGGTAAATAATATAGTAGCTAACATTCTGGGATATAAGGGATTGAAGTAGTTTTCTTCATAATACTAAAACTAAGAAATACTAAGAAATTTAAGAGAATTGAATATTACGGAAAACTACGAAAAACTATGTATTTTGAAATTTAGTAAACTTAGAAAAACTTAGATTTTTGACAATTCCTTAGCGATTTGTTCATCAGTTAGGCTTGTATCATGATTAATGATATCGGTCATACATATTCTCCTTCTATTCATTCTTGGATTAATAAAAGAGCTTTTTGCTCTGCTCTTTCTTTCGATAAGCCACCTTCGAATTCCATTATAGCAGCACGTTCTTCAAAATCTTCTCTTTGCTCAGGATTTAACTGATTAAGCTGTAATGATTGATTATTCTTTTTTCTATATTGAACCAATACTTCATTCATATCTTTACAAGGTTCTATATTGCATTCATCGAATACACAATGCCAGTTAAGATGTGAGAGATTTTCGATTTCATTTTTAAATTCGAGTGTCTTATTGATACCCGCTTCATCATTATCAAAGGCAAAGACAATATTTTTGTCCGGATATTCTGTAATAAGTGAATTGTAATTTTTAATCCTTAGTGAATTAATTCCATTAATTGAAATAAATCCATCTCCAAAAAGTTCATAGTTTGAAAGTCCATCAATTATACTTTCAAAAATATAAATGTTTTTTTCATCATTGAATGCATAATAATATTTTTGTTTTATTCCATTAAGTTTATAACTTTTTATGTCCCCGATTAGATTTCTGCTTGAAAAATAAACAGGACTTCCGTCTTTGAAATGCGTAAATATGATTGCAGGTTGCCAAAATACAAAATAATCATTTCCTTTTTTTGAAGTTCCTATTAATCCTGCTTTCTTTAGAACATCATTATCAAATTGCTGTTTAAGTTTGCGGAATACTTTGTTTGGTTCATCTATGCTTTTAATTCTGAATTTATTTATAGTGCTATCCGACAATCCACGTTGCTGCATATACTTTTTGCCTTTATCTGTTAGGCTTATGATATCAAAAAAATATTGATAAACTGTCTGAATTTTCAATTTGGAATAACCAGCTTTATTATCTTTTATTTTGGTTTTCTTGTGTGTTTCTGTTTCGGTTATATGGTAAAGATCTTCTAAATAATTTACTGCTTCAATAAAATTTTTATGTTGCATTCTCATTGTTAAATCAATTACTGATCCGCTTGCGCTGCATCCAAAACAATGGAAACTGTCAGTTTTCGGATAAAATGTTAAACTTGCATTTGTATCTTCATGGAATGGGCAGATTGCTTTGTTATTCTTAACGGAAATACTAAAATGATTTGCAAGATCTATGATATTGATCTCCTGTTTTATTTTATCCAGATGTTTCATTAATACCTCAAATAATCAGTATCATTTCTGATTATCTGATACATGATTAGTGTCATTGAATAGTATCATAGATTGATACTGATTTAAATGATTACAAATGAATGACTTAGTAACCTTATGAATTGGATTAGTTGCACATTGTTGAAAATTGGTATCAGTGTCATCTCCTATATAGGGCAGTGATACTGATACCATTTCGATTTTATCCGAGTAAGCTAACATAAAATTTTTCCCTTCCGGATTGATCTTTTACTTCAACAATTTTGATGAAGTTATATTCTTCAGACATGCGCTTTATGTATCTTTTAGCAGTAGCTTCAGACATCCCGGTGAATAGTATAATCTTACTTACAGCATCTTTATGATTAATAGGTTTATCTGAGAAAACCTCCTTTGCGATTTCCTTGAATATTGCGGGTTTGTCATTTTGTTCATCCTTCCTATCCTTTATACCTGCGTAGGTATGATATTTCTTATCACTATCATATTCGAATTGCAATATTGGGACATCCATACTATTGGCATTACGTAGTAGGTATGGTTCACAATAGCTGATTCCATCTTCACTTTTCTTAATCTGTAATACCGATTCTGCTTTCCTTTGCAACTGACTACCTAAATGCCCACGTTCTTTGTTACTGTTTGGGTTTAAATGTAGAATTGCGATAATTGGACAGTCATATTCAATTGCTAATGTCTCAAAGAAATGTACAATAGAATTTGCTTGTTCTTCTTTGTTTACAGATGATATATAATCTGCTATACTATCTATCACTGCTATATGAATTCCATTCGAAGATTTTGCTACCTCAGTAAATAAATCTCTTGTCCATTCCTGCATGTCTTCTAATTCCATTCCCCTGATGTTGTAACTGTAAAAATACTCTGGAGACTTTTCAATCCGTGATCGTTTGATTATTGCATGGATCATATTCTTGAAATGGTCATGCTTTGCTTGTTCAGTATCAATATGAATCACTGCTTTTTTTTGTTTGTTCCCATCAATGTAAAGAGGTTCAAATCCATCGTAACCATCGTCATGTCCTCTTATTACTCCTGCAAGAATGACGCTGCAGAATGCACTTTTCCCAGCTTTACTGCTTCCGGATAACATAGTAAGATTCCCTGCAGTTGATATAATATTTCCATTAATGCTAATTATTGGATATGGTTCAGGAATATTTATTTCTGATGTAATTCTCAAATTGGCATACTTACTTAAAAAAGTTTCTTTTTTTTCAGTTGTTGTATGATCCTCGGTTTTCTTAACTAAGCCTGGTTTCTCATCTATATGCCCGTCTATTGTATTCATTTATCACTTCCTCTTCAATTTTTTCAATTAGTTCTTCATTCATTTCAATTGCTTTTTCATAGTAATGACCACCACGATCAACCCAGTGCAATAGGGGTACATCAACTCTTAATCCATTATTCAATTGAATAATTCGCATTTGATTGATTATCATTCCGTAAATTTTAATTGATGCTGTAGCGATCAGATTGCCTTTGTTGATTACCTTCATTCCTATTATTTCAATTTCATCATTCATTTGTTTTTCCTTTAATTTATTATTGGTTTGAAGGGAATTATCAGGTGCCCTAATTTTCTTTCCCTGGATTTTAAGAATTTCCCTTTTTTGTGTATTCTCCTTTTAGGTGCTCCACATTGAATTAAAACATCCAGATTTTCATTTCTAGTGTCAAATTGATATAAACCATCAGCTGTTGCCCATTCGTTGAAAATTATACCTTTTGAACGTAACTTAACAAGGGTTTTGTAACTCCAGCATGTACAACCTAATGTTGTTTTTGATTTCCTGTAGATTTCCATGAATTTTGTGATCAGAAATGTATCTCTGCATTTGTCCCGATAGAGAAGATGCTTGTATTCTGAAGATATTAATTTTCTCATAATATCCTCACTTTCCAGCTATGATGTTGCTAATTGCTTCGGATTCAATCTGTAGGGAACTCTTAACAAGACTTGTATTATTGAGAATGAAATTGTCTAAATCTACTTTTTTGTAATATACCTTGCGACCTCTTCGACGGTGGAACGGAATTGTTCGGTAATAATTGTAACTATAAAGCGTTGCAGGTTTCAAGTTTAAGTATGCACAAGCTTCAGCAAGAGACATGAAAACGGATTCAATCTGATTTTGTTTTTTTTGTACCATGAAAAAACTCCTTATTCTTATTAAGGTTTTCACCTTTCGAATAAGAAGTCCGACTTCAAGAGTCGTTTAAGAACTTAATAGGTCGTTTATAATAAATAATATGAATTAATTAAAACCAATCTAATTCACAGGAATATGATATTTTGCCATTTCTCCATTTAATATATGAGTTTATATGCTCATAGAATTCAGGGTATCCTCTTTTGCAATGTGACATAGCAGTTCTGCATGCTTTTGTAACACTATCAGAAATTCTCTTATCGTTTAAAGTAGTATTTGAACTTGATAGCCTAATTTGTTTGATATTATTGTAAATTGTGTTAATTTCAGTTTCAATCTTTTCAATTTTCACTTCATAAGCTGTTGGATCAACTTCTATCGTATTTTTTAAATAAATAAGTTCATCTTCAAGGCTTCGTTGATTTTTTCTTAAATCATTAAGTTCTGTTTTGAATGGTAAATCATCTAAAATCCGGGACTCTAAGTTATGTGCATTGGCTAATTCCGAATAAAGAAATTTTGTATCAGGAGATTTTAAACATTTTGAAAAATAATAAATCCCAAGCAGATCTTGTAGTATTTTTCTTTTTCCATTATAAACAACTTCCCATCCAGCACTAATTCTATTAATTGAGTATCTATGTATATTTGGATATTTTCTTTTTTCTAATTCTTTAAATTTTACTTCCAAACCAGTTATGTCTACCGCTTGCCTGCAAATTGTATTATCCATGGTACTAATAGTTTTCGAAATAGAATTTATTTGATTATATTTTTCAATTACATATTTCATGTACAATTCAAAATAACGTGCGTATCCGTATTCTTTTATCTCTTCATTTTCCATTAACAAGTTATCAATTAATGGCCAACATGCTGCTCCTTCGCAAAAATAAAATAAAAATAAACCATATAAATTTAATGGGATGCTTAACATTTGCATAGTGTCAGCTAATGAATCTTCGAATAATTCTGATTTTATTGCATGAAGAATCTTAAAAAAATGATTTTCAATAAAGTGAGTATATGCATGAACAAACATATTAGAAATCATTTCTAGCCTTTCAGGATCTGAAAACAGCTGTTTTCTGTTATTGAATAAATCATTACTGATGTAATACGATTCAATTTCGTTTAAAATTCTATCCTTAACTTCGATAAAATCTTTTTCAATGTCGTTTGAATCAAAAATATTCTCAATCATTATCATCGAGTAATCGGAGATATTTTTTTCGTTGGAACTAATTCTGTAAGTTAACCCATTTTTTAAAAGTTCAAGGTATTCATAAGTTTCATTCATTTCGACTCCCAATTCAAATCAGGTAACTTATCAATCGCATCATCTCTTTTTTTATCGATTATCTTAGCATAGATCTGTGTGTGTTTGATGTCTTTATGCCCTAAAAGCTTGCTGACAGTGTAAAGGTCAATGTCATATGTTAAGCACAACGTCGCAAATGTATGCCGTGCACAATGGAATGTAATATGTTTATCAATGCTATTTCGATGAACCCATCTTTTGATGTGCTTATTAATTGAATCTTCACCTGGAAGTCCGAAAATAAGATCAAATAGTTTATTTCCATTTCTCTGATCTGATAATATATTCTGTGCAGAGCTTGATATCTTCATTCTTAATGTATCTGATGTTTTCTTCTGTAACACTTCAAGATTCTCTTCTTTAATGTTCTTCCATGTTAACGATCTTATATCTGAAATTCTTAATCCAGTGAAACAACTAAACAGGAAGGCATTTTTTATATCCTTATCAATTAATTTATCAGTAGAAATCTTTATTATCTCATCTTCAGTGAGAAACTCTCTTCTGGCATTCACTCCTGGGTTCAATACGAATAATGCAGGATTTTTTGATATATAGTTCTTCTTTAGCGCAATATTTAGCATAGCTTTGAAGTTTGAGAAATATGTACTGGTCGTATTTGGAGATACTACTGTTAGCAAGTATTCTCTATAGCTTTCGCATAATGGTAGTGTGATTTTCGAAAATTTCAAATAACCATCATTGAACTTAGTAAAATGTTTTAGGGCATTAGTCCAAACATTATAAGTATTTCCGGTTTTCTTGTTTTTGACTTCTTCATAAAATTCAATTACATTAGAATCACATAATTTTTCTTTCTTTAAGGACTCGTTACCATGAAGCTTATACTGGAACTCATATTTAGATTGTTCTTCGCTTGCTTTCTGGATAATTTGTTTATCATGGGTAAGATTTGAGATTTTACCAGAAATCGTTAATCCCTTAAGATTAATTGTTTTCCGAATGTCTATTCTTTGAATCTCTAAATATAAGGAATAGTCATGCTTCTGTTTCCTGTATTTAATTTTGAATTTACTGTGATGATTATAAGTTCTTATTTCTTTTATCAATTTTTCATTCATTTTCACTACCTTTTAATAAAACGTTGTGAGAAACGTTGTGAGATTTCATGCAAATCATTCAAATCCATTACAACCTAATATTAGTTCACATTCTCTTAGTTCACTCTATGCAAGCGTTATGTCTAACGCAATCCAAATAAATCAAAGGTAATCAAATTGTCAACTGAATTTGGGGTTCGAGTCCCTACGGGCGTGCCATTTATACTTTGGCTTGTGAGGAACGAACAAACGAAGTTAAAACAAGATTTGGCTTTGCGAAGCAAAACACATCGGTTTGATTAATTACGAATTTCAAATTACGAAATAATAATGAAAATAAGATATTCATGGATACAATTTATAACATAATTGGTGAGAATCCCTTCTTCTTGCTATGGTTCGACCACATATACTCCGATTTGTGACAATCGAGCAAACGAAGTCATAAAACTATAATGATATGAAAATTTTACGTCGTTTTTAATAATTTGAATTTAATAGAGATTAAAAAAACTCAGATATAAACTAATTAACGTATTGCCTGCGAGAATGTAAAATATTGATCCCACAACGAGAAACGGTCCAAAAGGAAAGTGTTTTTGGCGATCATGTTTTAAAACTAATAGTGTTGCTAGAGCTATTAATGACGAAAAAAGTATTGTGAATAATGTTCCCCAAATTCCCAGAAAAGCACCAATTGCAGCAATAAGTTTAATGTCACCACCACCAAGGCTGTCTTTATCAGTAATTTTTTGGAAGAAATAAGCTGTGAATAAAAATAATAGAAAACCAGACAGAGCACCTATTCCAGCTGATATCCAGTTAACATCGGTATGTGGCAAGATTGAGAAGATGAATCCAATTATTATAAGTGGTAATGATAGTTTATTTGGAATTATGTAATGAAAAAAATCAATAAAAAAGATGATCAAACCGAAAGAAATAAAAATTGCATATTTGAAAAAGACAATTGAGAATTGTGCTTCTAGGCTTATAAAAAGGAGAATCAGCAAAATAGGTGTTAATATTTCCACAAGAAAGTAATGAATATTGATCTTGGTGCCACAATATGCACATTTACCCTTGAGTAAAATATAACTTATTATTGGAATGTTGTGATAAGGTTTAATTTTTGTTTTACATACTGGGCAACTTGAATCTGGGTATACAACCGATTTTTTTATGGGAATTCTGGAAATACAAACATTGAAGAAACTTCCAAAAACCGTTCCAAATATAAATATTATTAAATAGAACATAATAAAAATGCCCGGATAAACCGGGCATTAATTAGTTTATTTCATTCCTGAACTGATGGCCAGTCCCAGATTGAATATCGGCAGATATATGATTACGATAATGTAACCGACCAATGCTGCCATAATAATTATCATCATCGGCTCTATAAGTGAAGTGAGCCTTTCTATTACAGAGTCAACCAACTTCTGATGAAATTCTGCTGCTTTTTTGAGCAGACTATCCATTTCACCAGTCTCTTCACCAGTTGATATAAGTTGAAGAAGAGTTGATGGGAACACTTTTGTTTTCTTAAATGCTCCTGCAACGGTATAGCCCTCTTTCACCAAATGTCTGGCCTGCTTACAAGCTCGTTCAATAATTGCATTTTGAACAA
Organism: Candidatus Tenebribacter mawsonii; assembly: GCA_030765665.1. Classification (GTDB taxonomy): domain Bacteria; phylum Cloacimonadota; class Cloacimonadia; order Cloacimonadales; family TCS61; genus Tenebribacter; species Tenebribacter mawsonii. The sequence continues at coordinate 13,123 of JAVCCD010000339.1, forward strand.
CTTTTTCAACCAGCTCCATAGTATCCATAATGGGAACACCTGCGTACATAAGTATACTAAATGTTCGTGCAAATTTGCTCATGATAGAGTTTTCCATCAAATTTCCAATCACAGGCATTTTCAAAATGATGCTATCTATAACTAAATGTCCTCTTTCTGAGATATAGAATAAAAAGAAAGCCATTAAGAATGCTAACACACCTAAGCCAGTGAAGAATACATTCTCACGAACAATATTACTGATAGCAATAGCGGCAACTGTAGGTGCTGGAAGATCTGCATTGAAACTTTCATAAACACCAGCGAACATAGGTATTATATAATAGAACAAGCCCCAAACCACAAATGCCAGGAAGGCAAGAATGAATATTGGGTATGAAAGTGCAGACCATACTTTACGACGCGTATCTTCTATTTTCTCTAGATAGGTTGCAAGTTCATCAAGTACTGTATGGAGCGTACCAGAAACCTCACCTGCTTTTACCAATGCAATAAAAAGTGAATTAAATACACCCGGATGCAGTTCCATAGATTCCGATAAACTGTATCCCTTTTTAATGTCGTTTGATAACTTCAGTAGAACTTTCTTAAAACGCTTGTTCTTCTCTTCTCTAGCCAAATTAGTTAACGACTTCTCAATGGTTAGACCCGCCGAAAACATTGTTGCAAGCTGGCGTGTGAAGAATACAAGAATTTTTAAACTTATACCCGTTCTTATTTTATAGATAGTAAGCATTATTTTATCGAGCATTGATAGCTGTCCGCTGAACGCTCCTTCTTTTCCCGGCTTCACCGAGATAATAATGCTACCTTCTTTAGTTAACTTATCAACAGCTTCGTCCATAGAAGTAGCTTTTAAAGTTCCCTCTACACGAAGCCCTTTTACGTCTTTTATTATATATTGAAAAACTGCCATATTATATCCTTCTTAATTAGAGAATTTATTCATCAGAAACTGTTAACTTAACAACCTCACTGATCGATGTTAAACCTAGTTTCATTTTGTCTATACCACTAGCATGTAGCGAATGCATTCCGTTTCTAATTGCTGCTTCACGAATAACATCCTGATTTTCACCTGCAAAGATAAGCTTCCTAACTTCAGAGTTAACTTCAATAATTTCAAAGATACCTGTTCTTCCAGAATATCCAGTGTTGTCACAATGAACACATCCTTTACCTTTTTTAAAGTTAATTTCCTTTGCTTGTTCATGTGTAATACCAGCTGCAACAAGTTCCTGTTCTTTTGGAGTGTAATCACCGATGCAATTTGAACAGATCTTTCTAACTAATCGCTGAGCCAGAACAAGATTCAATGAAGAAGCTACAAGATATGCAGGGATACCGATATCAACAAGTCGTGTTATTGTTGAAGGGGCATCATTTGCATGAAGTGTAGTGAATACAAGGTGACCAGTAAGTGAGAACTTGATGGCGATATCAGCAGTTTCTTCATCACGGATCTCACCAATAAGAACGATATCGGGGTCCTGACGAAGAACAGAACGAAGAGCCTTTCCAAAAGTTAGGCCAATTTTCTCTTTTGCTTCGATCTGTGTAATACCATCGAGTCTGTACTCAACAGGGTCTTCAACGGTCACAATATTATTTTCGATATTCTTTATCTCTTTCAATGCAGCGTGTAGCGTTGTTGACTTTCCACTACCTGTAGGTCCGGAAACAATTGTTATTCCATAAGGACGTTTGATCCACTTATGGAAGATCTGAAGATCTTCTTTAGAGAAACCCAGAGTAGTAAGGCTAAAACCAAATTCCCCTTTGTCCAAAAGACGCATCACAACTTTTTCTCCAGTAACAGTTGGTGTAATAGAAACTCTCACATCTACACTTTTTTGTGATGTTTTAAGTGAAATGTGACCATCTTGGGGCAATCTTCTTTCTGCAATATTCAATTTTGACATCACTTTAACAAGTGACACCATACCCCCATGAAGCCCAATAGGTGGTGACATCACTTCACGTAAAGCACCATCAATCCTAAATCTAACACGTGTATTATTTGTGAGAGGTTCAATATGAATATCCGTTGAATTTGATTTGATAGCTTCTGTAATAATAAGATTAAGAAGTTTCACAACTGGTGCATCAGCATCACCTTTGCTATCAACTGTTATCTCATTTTCATCATCATCAACAGCTACAAATTCAAAATTACCAACCGCATCTTCCATTTGAGTAGAAGTACGGATACTCTTGTAGTATTTTTCAAGAGTATCCGTTAACATGGAGTCACCAATAAGCATTGGAACTATATTTAATCCCAAAAGCTTCTGCAGACTATCATGAATGACAATGTTATCTGGATCTGTCATTGCCACGATCATAGTGTTATCCTGTTTACGCAAAGCAATAACCCTATTTTCCACTGCAAATGGTTCTGGAATAAGTTTCACTATTTCAGAATCAAGTTCAAGAAGTTCATCTTCTTTAATTACATCGTATTCTAGCTGAAGATGTAGCGCATCCAGCAAATCTTTCTCAGAAATAATACCGAGTTTTAATAATGTTCCCCCGATTTTAAGTCCAAAACTCTTCTGCTTTTGTGCTGCTTCACTAATTTGCTCTTCATTAGCAACACCAAGATGAACTAATACTTCACCTAACCTGGCAAATTGAGGATTAAAACTCATTTATTTTCTCCTACTTATCATTAATTTATGTATCTTCTCAGTATGATAGTAACCTGATTTGTTGTATTCGTTCCAAGAATCTGTGCTGTAACAGTACCAGTAGTTGTTCCTGGTGGATCTATACCTGGAGCAGGGCATTCTACATAATAGTATTCAACTTCCTTACTAAGACTTCCATGCTCACCGCTTACAATAGTTGTAAGACCAGTATATGGGTCACCTGTATCTGGTGGATATGGTTCTAGTGGACTACCAAGTGATGTTGAAAAAACAACAACTTGATTGTCTATAGGATTATTCTGACCATCCAATACCGTAATTCTGATCTCTGTTGTTTTATATTGTGGATCTGGGGGAATTGCCCACCAGTCAATATGAAGTGGAACAGCTACAATATCTATAGAAGGGAATTGGATTGGAAGGACCAACTCACCTTCAAACATATCACCAAGGCCTGTTTCAATTCTCACAAGAACTGTGTCATTTGTGTGAGATCCATTATAATTTAAATATGAATAAGCAACACCTGGTAAGGAATCTCCCATTGCATTTTGATTATTAACATAAGCTGCTGCAACTACAGATGCCCATTCTGGCTCTTCTGGAAGTGAGAAGAATACAGCAGTTCCAGAAGCAACTGGGTTACCTTCTATATCATTAAGCAGAGATGAAATTTGTACTCTCCACATACCACTACCCATATCTACACCGCTGCTATGACCACCAATTCCAAATTCTACTGTATGAGTAAAACCGCTGGCTACAACGATATTTGATTTTGTTGCAAAGATATTTGCACCACTTAAAGTTTGAGTAGAAACACGACAGGTAACAATTCCTGAGTGCTCGCCACTGTTTATATTTACAGAAGCCTTTCCAGCAATCGATGTTGCTGTATCAATCGGACCAATATTGTTTATGTTCGTTCCATCAGGAGCATATAATAATTCAAACACAACATCTTTTGGTTGTGATATTAACTGACCTGAATTATCATAAAGACTTGCTACAAGTTCAAAAGTTTCTTGACCACCTGTTCCCTGAACACTAATCTCAACTTGTTCTGAAGTATCAAAACCTATTGAGCTTACATCTTGAGGTGGAACACCATCAATATAAATATCAAGTGTTTCTGAAATACTTCCTACTATTGCTTCGATTGTTGCACTACCAAACGCATTTCCATCATGGAACTTAACAGTAGCAATACCACTACTATCTGTAATAGCCTCTGCTGGAGTTAAGTAACCAATGTTAGTTCTAAATTTAACTGGTTGCTCAAAAACAGCAAAATTGTCACTATCTTTAACCATAACCTGAATAGTTGCAAAAGTCATGTCATCACCATCAGAATAAATTACTGATGTATTTGAAGTCATACTTGCAATTGTGTAATCTAAAGGATCTACTATTCTATTATCACAGGCAGTAAGTAAAAGACCTGTAACTATAATAGCAATCGAGAGTAATAAAATCAGTTTTGTATATTTCATTATTCCTCCAATTCCTGAACATCATCAGAATTTTTTTCTTTGATCAATCTTTTTTCAAGTTTTTCATCAATTTCTATTTCATAATCATCACCATCAAATGTAACTACGCGAGGTGTGATTTCTATAATAAGATCTGTTTTTTCCATCAAATTAACTTTATGCTGGAATAATTTACCTAAAATTGGAATAGAACTAAGAAGTGGAACTTTGTTTACAGTTGTAGACATTGTAGTATTCAACAAACCGCCAATAAAAATTCTCTTTCCATCTGGAACTGTTACTGTAGTAGTAATTTTTCTAACCTTAGTTCTTGGAATATATCCACCAACTAATTCTAAAACAGAACTAACTTCAGGTTCGATTCTTGTTGTGATCTGACCTTCGGAATTAACTGTAGGTTTTACTTTAAGTTTAATACCAACTTCTTCACGTTCAACTTGAATTTGCTTTTCATTATCTTCTGCGATATAAGGAACAACTTCACCAATATGAATCTCTGCTTCTTCTCCATTTAAGGCAGTAATTCTCGTATCTGTTAGTAGTTTTGCAGCGTTATTTTGCATTAACCAATCTACAGTTATGTCAAATGCTGTAAGTTGACGACTAAAGTGACCAACATCACTGATATCTTCCATTCTTTGGAAATAAATATCTTCAGGGATCTGACCGAAAGGAGAAAGATCTCCATATGGTGTTTCACCAGTATCATCAGTAAAATTATATGGTAATCCTGTGCCTGATGCAGTTTTTGGATTTTCCGCAAGAATTGTTGTTAAACTGTTGAGTTTAGCCCAATCAATTCCATATTTTTGAGCTTCAGTTACAGAGATCTCTATTAAACGAGCCCTGATCTCGATCTGCTTTTGAGGAACATCAATCTCTTCAATTCTGTTACTTATTTCAGCAAAAGTTTCTGGATTTGCTCGTATAAGAATTGCATTTTGACCTTCAATTGCAATAGATTCTCCAGGCATGATAGAAAGAGCATTGACTATTTTGTTAACATCAACATAATTTAACTGCATTACATAAGTTCTTTCACCAATCTCTTCATCGATTCTAGCTCTTTCACCAACTATAAATGTCTTTTCACCGATTAGGCGATAAGATAATCCGATAGATTTTACAACAAGTGATAAAGCTTGTTCTATTGGAACTTCTTTAATGTGGATAGTGATCTTCTTTTCTTCTGCTTTTTCATCTTTAGCTTCTGTTTCCATCGCTAATACGATATTACAGTCACTCAATCTTGCCATTGTAGAAATAATCGTTGCTACTGAAGCATCTTCTGCATCAAGTGTGATTTTCTTTGTTAGCAGATCTGATGCCTCTGCTGCAAAAACATTCACAGATAACAATATCATTACAGTTAATGACAACAATAATAATTTGCTGTTAATTTTCATACATTCTCCTTTATATTACCAATTATATTTTCTTTCTGTTGAAAGTTCATTATCGTTTTGAATTTCTTCTGGTTTGTCCGGAAGCTTCTGAAGAGTAAGAATATTCTCTCTTCCTTTATAGGAATAAACTATCTCACCCTGACGAATATCTTTAATGATCCCATAAATGAAATCATCACCAATTGAATAGAGCTTTGTTTTACCTTTGTGAGATATTGCTGCTCTTTTCTTGCCAACTTCCGGCATAATTGTTGATTCAAGTCGAACCATATTCTCAACTTCTTGTCGCCATTGTTTTTCCAAATCCTGGATAGTTTTTACGATCAGATTTTGTTCTAGTGGATCTTTTGTTACTGTAAAAACAAACTCCTTTCTATCTTGAATAGACTGTTCTATATTTTGGATCTGGTTAAACAGTTTGTCACTTAAGGCTAATTTTTCATACTTAGATTCCACTGGAACAACTCTAATATCTCTATAAAGGCTGTTACACTTTACACCAAGTACAATAAGGAGAATAACAATTAATGCTATTACTAGGTCTTTTAAATATTTTTCTTCCATATTATGCCTCCTTGATGATCATAAAGACAGATAATTCAAATGTAACTTTGTACCTTGTCTCTATTATTTCTTCGAAAGAACTATTCTTATCTTCTTTCATTGGTCTTACATCAAGAGTATTAATCTTTATAATATGATCGAAAGATTCTAGTTCAGACAGGAATTGTCCCATCTGGACAAATGTACATGCAACTGAAAGAGTATATTCTTGTTCAACGAGATACGATTTATCAGAAGCTACAACTTTAGGATAAACTGAATCAATGGAGATCTTGTATTTATCTGTTAAAGCAGCCAACTTTTGTACGAAAGTGTTAACTTCATTAATGGCAAATTCGGTTTCGTTTGTCATACTTTTCTTTATAACTTTAGAAACACCTTGAAGTTGATCATTAAGCACCTTAGCACTATTTAGTTTTTCCTGATCTTCTTTTATTGCCTCATCATATTGTTCGATCTTACTGATCTTTGTTTTAACACTGTTTGTGCTGAAATAGAAGAAACAAAGTGTACTTAATATCATCACAAACAAAAGAAGTAGATATCTTTGCTTTATCATTTTCTACCTCCTTTTCCAGTGTAACTTTTAGAAATACAATCGATCTGGAAACGGAGAATATCCACATCCTTTTCCTTATCTTTACTAGATTTTACAAATTGAATTTTTGGAAAGTCTGAACTGATCTGCTCATTATTGTTAAGTTCAACAATGAATTCATTAATCAGATCAAACTCTTTTTGATTTCTATCAAGACGGGTAATTCCAAACAGACTTAGTTTATTACTCTTGAAAGAGAAATGTGTGATAGCAATCTTATCGGTTGTTTTTTCTGATAAGGCTACCAGTTTCTGTGTCCAGAAGATCCTTTCGGAACTTATATTGTTAAGTCTTGCCAGATCGTTAGATGATAGGAATTCTCCACTCACTTTGTAAGTTTTGATCTCATCACGGATACTGTTAAGAAGTGCACTTCGGTTCTTTATCTTACTGCTTAAATTACTACTCAGTACTATCGCAATAATAGAAGCAATAATAAATATTGCAGCATAACTGATAGCAGCAATTCTAAATGTTCTCCTTTCCGCTTCAGCTTTTTGCTTCAATTCACCGAATTTATTAAGATTTATTTTAAAATAAAATGTTTTCATAGTCACCCCTCTATTCCGGTCTCATTGCCAGACCTAAAGCAATAGCAAATTGTGGGTCATTTGTTGTACCTGGTCTGTCTGAATCGTCCAGATTAACGAAGGGATTGAATACTTCAGTTGGAATTTGAAGTTGCTCAGTGATAAATTCGGGAAGTCCTTTTAGACTGGCGCTTCCACCAGCTAACAAGATCTTCTTGAAATCACTGTTCCCTGCCTCTTTCACATAGAATCGGAGAGATCTTTTCACTTCTTGAGCAATAAGTTCTGCCGTAGTCTTTTCTGTAATATCTAAAGCAATGATAGAAGATTTATCTTTCTTGACATCAGCTTCTTTTATGCCATGCTCGATTTTATACCTCTCTGCTTCTTCATAAGATTTTTTTTGCTTTTTCATAATGTCTTTAGTGAAATTGAATCCACCATAGGCGATATCACGAGCAAAAAACTTAGAAGCAGTGCTGTATATAACCATATTTGTTTTAAATGCTCCAATATTAAGAATAATATACACTCCTTCTTCTTCTTCACTATTAAGAATGTAGCTGTTAGCTACAGCCAAAGATTCCAGATCTACAATACCTGGTGCTAACCCGGCACTTGATAATGCGTTGGAATGATCTGTTAATAATGCTTTAGTAGATGAGGCAAGTAAGATATTCATATTATTGGTTTTCTCTTCTACATTTAGAACTTGGTAATCAAGATTCATCTCTGCACCGCTAATTGGTAAGTGCTTCTTAGCCTCAAAGAACAAAGCAGATTCCAGTTCTTCATCTGGTAAAAATATTGTCTTTATCTGCTTTATACTTGTATTATCTCCACCTATCGACGAAACAAGATGCTTAAACTTTTTAGGTTTCAGCTTCATTGTTCTGATAAGTTGAGCTAATATAGGACCATAGCGGTCTGGAGATAGATCTGAGAATACTGGTTCTATCCCTTCCGGAATTGTTGATAGGCTTTCACAATTTAGTAGTTTGTATCCATGATGTGTTTTCTTTAGATGTACCATCTTGATGCTGTGATTACCTATGTCCAATCCGATAGACTCTTTGAATTTAACTGTTTTCGTCTTAGCCATGTAACCTCACATTTTTAGTCATTTTTTTATCTATCTATATTTTTTTAATGAGTAGTTTCTACAAAATTTTCAGGTGGAGTTTTATAGAACCACGATTGTTTTTCAAATGCTGTTAGAGTTGTTTCTCCCCAACCTTCATATATTTGTGGAAAATCCGGTGGTTGCACATGCATCAAACGCTTGTCATAATGGTAATCTTTATCATATCCAGTAGAAACGTGCATACCATCGTAATGATATTCATCCATTTCCCATTTATTATCTCCGGGGTGATTATACGGATCACTTCCTGAACGATGAATAAATCCTCGTCGTCTCTGAGCTATAGCCCCAAAAATTGTAAGAGTTCCTCTTTCATAGACAATATCATTCAAAGACTCTGGCCAAACGGGATTATACCAGGGATAATCTGTTCCATTAGGATAAACATATCCAGGTCCATTGTTCGGATAAGAATTTATATATGCAACACTCTCAAAAGGAAATCCACAAGGATCATTACTACCATGAAGTTCAAAACCATCAATACTTGGTGGAGAAGCTCCATTTGGAGGGAATATAAATTTATGCAAATCAACATAAGTATATGTAGTGTCTATAACTGGCAGCTCTAAGAAAACCTGATATATAATTCCAGGACCTGGATTAGGACCATCAGCGAAAACGACATTCATATCCGCATCTAATACTTCATATAAATTCTCACCTTCATTTGTACCAGCTGTATAAACTGTTTCGATAACATCACCATGATCAATGTTGAAAGTATGAGTACTTAAAGCAGCATTGCAAGTCTCATCTTCTATAATAAGCTCACCATTAAGATATAAATCAATTTCTGCTCCTTCCCAACCATTACCGCCAGTATCCAAAAGTCTTAATGTAAACTCCTCGGAAATAAATGGAGTCATTGCCACAAAATCGGGAGTTGAACCGTGCGGATGTTGATATTGAAATGAAAAAATACCATCAGAATGACATGACATAATTCCTTGAAGGTTCGGATCACCTTCTCCAATTGCAGCATATGCACCGTAAAGCATTACATCAATACAATTACCTTCTCGAAGTTCCATATTTGCAAAAGGATCTTTATGTTTATACCTGATCAAGATCTTCTTCTCTGAAACCAAACCGAAATAATCTGTAAAATTAATATTACCTTCATCATCTGGTGGTTCTCCATGGGTTGTACCCTGATAAATAATATCATCAACTATAAATACCGTGTCTGCACTAGCCCAAGTTTGCGCTCCATAAACAGAGCCTTCTATCCAAAGTTCGGCTTCATCAACCCAAACAGATTGGCCAATTACCGGGAATGGGGCTCCCGCCGTCCATATTGTATCGTGAACTGTTATGTAATTTGTCCAAATATGTTCAGAATCTTCATACCAGTTACCACCATTGGTTACAACATTATTCGCAAGTGTTGTGTTATGCGGGAACCAGGAATAAACACCAAAAGTATCTACACCTACAGTTTCAATTGCTCCAAATCTAGCATCGAAACTACCGTTACTAAGCACGACGTAAACTATGTCCGTATCATCGTCACCCAGGGTAAGACCATTTTCCCTGATAAGATCTGCATTAGGGCTAAATATAATTGGTGGTACTTCTTCGGCATAACCACCAAGAAATATTTGGTCCATCGGTGCACTTTGAATAGCAGGAGCACCAGTAGCAAAGTCCATGATCCTGCCAGATGTAGTTACAAAATCGTGAAATGTTGGCCATCCACCTTGATTTTGGATCCAGATATCATCATTGGAGTGTACAGGACCATATAGATCATCAGCACCATAGAATTTTACTAATGCAGCAGCAAATCCACCATCTGCGTTCTCGGAAGCCTCTATATCTGTAAAGTATTGATACTCTGCCAGACTCTTATTCTTTATAAGGCGTTCTGAGTACCTTTTAATCGGTGACTTATAAGATTGAACTATCCAGCGCTCTCTTTTGGCAGTTATTAAAGATTGAATAGCATAAGCTTGTTCTGTAGCAAGCCCCATAAAACTATTAATAACAATATGCTGCCCTCTGCTGGAAATGTAATACGTTGTTCTTCTATCCGGCTCTAATACCTCAATAATCCGTCCAGGTAATCGACGTGCATCATCATGTTCTATTGCAAGATGCAGTCTTGTAGCTTCACTACGTAAAAACAATTCTTCCTGGATCTTATCATGAGAATATTGAGTCTGTAATTGGTTATGTCCACACACTACCATTAATGAAGCGGAAGAAGCAACTGCAACCACACTGAGCATAACAGCCACAACCATTACGAGAACACTACCATTATCACTAAGTAAATTTTGTAATAGTTTCTTCATAATATCTCCCTATTCCGTAGCCGCATGTGAATTACCTAAAAATACAGCAGTTTCATAAGTAATTGTTCGTGTGTTTTTTCTTACGTCATCCTCATTAGATTGACGACTCTCTTTCTCACGGAATCTAACTTGTCCAACAAGTTTGATCTTCACCATTGTGGCGTTTCCTTCAGCATCTCTATGAATTACATCCCAGATCTGATTAGGATTTGTAATCCTGAATTGAGCCTGGTTGCCAATGTATTTAGCTGGTGAAGATGGGAATATTGTCTTTCTCTCAGGAAAAGATGTTAACCCATATTGTCCGTTTATCTCTAACTGACTATCATCGTTAACAGCATAAGTGACCCAGTAGCGTTCTTCCAGATTAAGGTTCAGTACAAGAGGAGTAACTTTAATGGAATTCCGTGATGTTCCTATTACCGCTTTTTTTGCAGTAGTTAACCCTATAAGACCTTCGTCGTCAGTTACATTTTCATACATATAACCATGTCTCATGATTTCAATTGCGTCAAAGAGATCTTGCTGCAATTGAGTGTATAATTTTACTTCCTGAAAAGTTGTAGTAAAATGGATAATTCCAATGCCAAATATAACGAATACAAGTGTTACAAGCGGAAGTCCTGCAATTATCTCTATAAGGGAATAGCCATTATTATTTTTTAATATTTTCATAACTATCCATCATCCTTCGTTCTATAAAAATAATCTTCACGCAAGATCAGAGTTCTTTCTTTATTAAGAATACTATTCAGGAAGTACTCGGGTCCATCACGCCAGGTTATTTTAATACTTATCTTGTCGTAATCTACATATTGAGAGACTGCAAGATCTGTTGTAGTACCCATTAAGACTGGATGTATAAGACCATAAACCGGCACATCATTAACATCATCAATCAGAAAGTTTCCAGATGTTATAGAGTTTGTATAGGTTACGCCTTCGTTATATCTGTTTAAGTATTTTACTTCTTCTAATTTCTGATGTGCTTTTAAAAGTACAACTCTATAGTGGTAATTTCCAACTGCGCTATGCCATGCATAGTACGAACTCAGGAATAATCCACTAAGAGCTATGGTTACGATTATCAAACCAGCAAGAGCTTGAATAATACCAAAACCATCATCAGAACTTAATATCTTTTTCAACATTAGAATGCCGTCCCCGTAGCAAACATCTTTGGATTATCTGCCACTTCTTCTGCTACTTTTCTATCAACATATCCATTCATTACATGATTATATAATGATTGATCTTTAGACTGCATACCATCCTTGTTTCCAGATTGTATTACAGAAGGTATCTGATATGTTTTTTCCTCACGAATAAGATTCTTAACAGCATTATTGGCTATCATTATCTCAAGAGCAGGTATTCTATCACTTTCATCTTTCATTGGAAGCAAGGTTTGTGCGATAACTGCCTGCAATGATTCAGAAAGCATGGAACGAACTTGAGCCTGCTGTTCTTGTGGGAACATATCAATTATCCTATCGATAGATTTTGTAGCACTGCTTGTGTGAAGTGTAGCAAGAACAAGATGACCCGTTTCTGCAGCTGTTAATGCCAAAGAAACCGTTTCTAGATCACGCATCTCTCCCACCAATATCACATCGGGGTCTTCACGTAAAGCAGAACGCAACGCAGCCTTAAATGACCAGGTGTCGTGTCCTACTTCCCTTTGATTCATCAGTGAGTTTTTACTTCTATGCGAAAATTCTATAGGATCTTCAATTGTAATAATATGGCAATGTTTATGGTCGTTTATGTAATCGACCATTGTAGCCAAAGTAGTAGATTTACCACTACCTGTTGGTCCGGTTACCAAAATAAGACCGCGCTGCCTCATAGAGAGTCTTGCAAGAATCTCTGGGAGATGCAGATCTTCAAAATCTTTGATAACATTAGGAATAACACGGAATGCCACGCCTAATCCGTTTACCTGATGGAAAGCATTAACACGAAAACGTGTCTCGTCATCCAATTTTGTAGAAAAGTCGATCTCTAATTTTTCTTTAAAGATCGCAATCTGTGAATCATTCATTGTGCTGAAGATAAGTTTTTCAACTTCCTCAACATCCATCACAGGTAAATTTAATTTTTTCATCTGGCCCAAAACTCTAATCATTGGTATTGAGCCAGCACTGATATGCAAGTCAGATGCACCGGCATCTGATGTAAATTGTAATAATTCCTTAACAGTCAAAAAAGCACCCCCTAATTAACTTTAATCGAGGAGTTCTTCATCTTCGCTGCCCTCATCATCAATTCCATAACCATGATAAGATGCATCTTCTACATCATACCAAACTGTTTTTCCTTCACCTTCAGGGAAATCTGCTGTAGAAGTAGCCATATATTTCTTTGGTGGATTACCTACAACTTCAAATTCCCAGTTTTTCTCTGTTCTGTTACCAAGATTAGTATCTTCTAAAGCGGACTCAACATCGTAATCTGCAGTAGATCCGTAAGTTTGATATTGAACTCTGAAAGTTTGGCGTAAGGCGGCAATAGCAGATTGTGCTTCGGTTGATCTTGCCTGGCGCACATAACTCATGTAAATTGGAACCGCAATAGCTGCCAAAATGGCAATAATAACAACAACAACTAACAACTCAATGAGACTAAATCCTTTTTGATTTTGTAATTTTTTAAACATTGTACGTCCTCCTAGATTATTTTCGTTTCTTTATTATGCAAATTCTGTTCCGAGAAATTTATTCCTTTCATTTTTTTGCAAGTATTATTTTAATTAATTATTTAACATATTGTCATTAAAAAATATTTTTATATAAAAACATTTTCTTTGTAACTTTCAATTTGAGTTTCCTCATCTAAAAAAAACAGGTTCCTACAATTTATTACAAGAACCCGTTTAGCTTAAAAAAGTGATGAGGCTTTATTTAAGTAATAACATTCTCTTACTATCAATAATTTTTCTATCACTAACCAAGCGATAGAAATAAATACCGGAAGACACACCTTTATTATCATCATCTGTACCATTCCAAACATATGAAAACTGCCCAGCCGGGAGTTGACCTGTGAATAGTTGTTTCACTCGTTGCCCTTTCAAATTATAAATGATCAATTCTACATTCTGTAAGTTCTCATTGGCTAAAGAGAAAGAGATGGTTGTTGAAGGATTGAAAGGATTTGGGAAATTTGTATGAAGTACAGTTTTTAAAACAGGTATGTCATCAGCTGAAGCTGAAGTTTTTGTGATAAGTGCCGAGTAAGCTGGAATTGATTCAACACCATTTGTATACACAGATCTTATGGCAAATTGATACGTAGCATTAGGAAGCGATATCCAGCTTTGATCAACATAAAATGTATCTGCAACTCCTTGGGCAACAAGTTCCCAGTCTTCAGGATTATTGTGTTGACTTTCATAAAACCTGTAAACGTTGTATGCTTCAAATTGTCTGTTACTTACAATGCTATTTTCAGATTTCTGTATAGTTTCTTGTTCCTCTGCCAAAGTGTTTCCCATATTAATACCATAAGCACGAATCATGAAATTACGTTCATAGTTTGGACCGTAAGAACCCAACTCTTCCCAAAGCCCTGCTGCTGTCCAATCCTCTTTAAGGAATTGCGTTCCACTCTGGAATTCCCATGGTTCACCGGTTCCATCATCCAATCCAATTGAAGTATATTCATTTGGTGTTGAGACTCCGACAAAGAATCCTTCAAACGCTTCGATAGATTCTTCAATTTCATGAGTATTCCATTCATCATCAACGTTGTTTATCAAACCAGATTCGTAAAGTACAACATTAGCATTTGGACCATCGTTTTCATCTAATCCAAATAAATATAGTTTTACCTGATTATGCGTACCGTAATCTGAACAGAGATACCATTGAATTTCCTGAATAATTGAGATATTGGGATGAACAGCGCCAAATACAGCATTTGCCGGTGTTGAATTTAAACCAAATAAGAAACTCTGATCCCCATCATCGTAGCGAAATTCTCCACCACCCTGACCTGGTGATGTCCATGAAAGAGCTACTTCCATGCCAAATGGATCTTGTATAGCTTGAATGTTACCAGGAGGGAAAGCGATTTCATTCAATGTTATCGTTCCAAGATCTAAAGAAGTGCTTCCAACTGCTATCTCTTCAATATAACTATCATACCCTTCGTAGGTAATTTGTAAATCATAGGTAATGTTTGTGTAAACTCCGCTTATAATAAAGTCACCATTTTCATCTGTTGTTGTCTGGTAATTTTCAAATCCTGTAATTTCTACAGTAGCATTCCCTAATCCTATTGCTGGGAGGTCACTCCCTACAACATGACCAGAAACAGAAACAACACCAAGCGGAATAAGATTAAAATCGAGTTCTGCTACTTCATCTTCAATAACTTCTTGAGTAATAGTTTGAGGAGAATATCCTACCAATTCTGCTGTAAAATCGTAAACATCTGCTATTACATTGCCAAAATGATAAAATCCCAGATCATCTGTATAGGTAACTGTTTGTGTCTCTTCAATAGTAACCTGTGCACCTTCCAAAGGGTTACTCTCTTCGTCATAAACATAACCTTCTACTTCTCCCATTGCACCAAGAAAGAATGTAAACGTAGTATTGGCAAAATATTCATTTGAATAGCTAATTTCCGGTGGATTTGCAGGATCAAATACTATTGTATTATCCCGCTCATATCTTGTTCTATCTATATGCTCAAGTGTTGTAGTGTGCAAAAAATAATCAGTTGTTCCATAATTCTGAGTATCCATCGGACGATGAGACATAACAACAAGATTACCTCCATTATAAAAATATGGCGTAGTAAGCTGAATAGTAACATTGTTCGTTCCGGAAAAATATGAAACGTTTCCATTGAAAGCTTCTGTCAACGAAGTTGACGGTATCCAACCATCAGTTAGATTAGTTTGAGTTGTCTCTCCGATCCAGATTGCTGTTGGCTTATTAAGCAGATTACTTGTAAAATTATTGTAATATGTAAGCGCTGTTATCATTCCTTCACCGCCTGCAAGTTCATCTGCAAAATAAATAATCTCTGAAAGACTGTTTTTGTGTTCAAAACAAACTGGCGTTCTATTATTATTATCAGTTTCTTCTCCAACTGTAATTTCAATAATACCCGGAGGGAAAACTTGTACATTAAGAGTATTCGTTTCATCGTTATTGCTATTCTCATCTCCTGTAAGAAAAACTTTTCCATAGACGTCAACTTCACCAGCCGGCTCATCTGCAGGAACGTTCCAAACAAGACTATGAACAACTGTTTCATCAGGAGCAATTGCTTGGCTAACATCTATAGAACTTAACTCTGTCCCATTATTTTTATATAATTTTACTGTATAATTGTCTTGAGAATTGTTTCCAACATTCTTAACTGAAATATCATAATTTTCTGTGTTACCAGCATTAATTATTGAATTCCCTGTTATGCTCATGCCTGCAAGATCATTATCATAAGTAACAGTGGGTGGGAAAGTTATGCTGTCTATCCAACCCGTATCCAATCCAGTTGAGACACTTCCGTCTTTATAGTACTGCCATTTGAAAGTGCGTGATCCAGATAAAACATTTGATGTAATTTGAGTCCAACCAACGGTTCCGGATATTTCATCAATTAAATTTCCATCAAGATAAAATCTAAGATAGTCATAATTACTCTCACTATTTACTTTCCAATAAAAACTTATGTTTCCATTATCAGTTATATCAAGTGTAACTTCTAAAGATGATGTTTGGCTATGAGTAATAACCCCACTTTGTGCACAGAAGCTTCCACTATAAGGATCACTACTGGTAACAAACCAGTCAGCATTTCCACTTAACTGCCATTCAAAGGCAGAAAAATCTCCTGTCTCAAATCCTTCAAAATCTTGAGCGTAGATCAATGAAGACATTGATATCAATATTATAAATAGTACAATTTCCTTTTTAAACATTCAAACTCCTAAATTTCTTTTTTATTTAGTATGCAAATATTATTCCAGCATAAATTCTAAAAACCATTATTAACTAGTATAACCAGAAATGAATGTTTTGGTGTCAAGCGCATAGTTAAATCCAAATAAAATTGTTTGACAATAATGTTTGATATTGCATCTGTAAAAATGGGGTGAGTACATGAGAAGATTACTAATGCTAGTTACAATCCTATTAATTTGCGCAAATGCAATTTCAATAATTGTAGAGACTGCATCTTTCACAGAATTTCTGTATGGGGTTACCGAAGATTGCGAATATGATAACTGGGTTTCTCATGTTTCAGAAGGGATTGCAAATGAAGGATATAATCTTTACTCCCCGTGGGAAGTACAAGCTGATAGTTTTGGAACATTTGTACTTCCTGATGATGTTATGCTTAACCAATGGCAAAATGTTGTTGATGCATTTCTTTTGCAAGATTATATTGCAGTTCAAGCTTGGCTGAATATCTACGATTTTCCATATAATATTGTTGAATTCCATGATACAGATAGCGGAAACATCTACTACATGTTGCGTGAGATACTAAATCCAGAATATTATGATTCTAATGGAACAATCTCTATTCATGATGATGAAATAGGTTCTTTTGATTATGGATGGGGACTTTTTGTACACAACCCCCAAGCGATCTCTCCAATTATTGTAACTGTTCCCCACCCGAATGATGATTTTATAACTCCTGTAATTGGCTATAAATGTTTCAGTGACTGGGATGCAAAATTTTTGTTGATCTCTGGTGCAGGAAGAGAAGTATTTTGGGATGGATATGGAAGTTATACTAACTCCCATTCTCTATGTGATCCATCAAGAAATAATGATGTTGCATTTAATACAGCTTATAGATCATTCTGTGATGACATAAGGGATGAATATGGGCAAAGAGAATTTTCTGCTCAGATTCATAGTTATGATTGGAACAGGCATGATAATCATCCTGATTGTCAGATATCTGCAATGAGTGATTGCCCGAACTTACCAATCAGAGATCTTTCTAATCTGCATCTCGATATGATAAATGCTTCACAACACATCACAATCCCACAGAATACAATAGGTTCCAATAATGAAGTTTTACTTAACGATTATTACTCTGCTAATTATTCAATTTATGATTTCCTCTTCTATAATTGGGATGGGGAACCATATGAAGTTAATGACAATGTTGATCTTCCTGGTTATAGTGGAAATAAACAAAGGTTATATTCATACCAAGATTGGAACGAATTTGATGTTTTTGA
Source organism: Candidatus Tenebribacter mawsonii (assembly GCA_030765665.1). Lineage (GTDB taxonomy): Bacteria > Cloacimonadota > Cloacimonadia > Cloacimonadales > TCS61 > Tenebribacter > Tenebribacter mawsonii. Next base: position 31,031 of record JAVCCD010000339.1, read on the forward strand.
TCCTTTCTTTCATATAGAGATGGATGAACTTCCAGGAAGTTATGACGAAACCCAAGATAATTATAATTGGTTTTATGGTTTTGATCCTGAAAGCAATTCATTCCAAATGGATAGGCTTTTTGATAATACACTGGAATATTATTCAATCTGGGTAGATGCAATGACGGATATAGTTCATGAAGCTATGGAACTTGATGATGGTTTAACGCCTCCTACTCCGCGAAATTTTACTGCATCATATATTGACCATAATTCAATCGATCTAGTATGGAATGCTGTTTCATCTTATGATTTTCATACATATGAGCTCCTTTTTGCTGATAATCCAATTACACCTGTAAATCACACTCTGATCAATAGAGAAAATCTTGATACTTTTGCTAGTCCTCTTAATAATACATATTCTTTAACTTCACTTAATATGAACGACAACTATTATTTTCAGATTCGCTCTATTGATAAAAATGGCAACTCTTCTATCTTAACTGAGCAACTTGAAGTGTTTACAGCACCAGCACATGTAGATGACCTTACAGCAATCGGTCTTGATTCTGAAATTAACATTAAATGGACTGCAGTACAACAAAATGGCAACATGGGATTTAACATTTATAGAAAGCAACAGAATGATGAGTTTGTTCTGATAGATAGTTGGACAAATAATTTTCTCTTATCAGGTACGCAAAATCTTTTGGAAGAATACTCTTACATTGATAATAATCTTGATAATGGAGTAATTTACACTTACAAAATTTCATCTGAAAATGAGAATGGAGATGAATTTCCTTATGAACAACTTCAAAGCTGTTCCCCAAGTAATTACTTTAATATTTTTGTTTCAAACTCCAGTTTTACTATTGTAGACTCAGTAACATTTGCAAAAAATCAATATGCTCATAGCTGGCAAGATCCGGAATATGACATTGTAAAAAATATGGAGCTTCCAGATGAATATGTTTTCTCTGCCTTTTATGAGAGCAGCTGGATTCCTGGAGGTATGTATCTGCAGCAGGAAGTTCACGGAGATTTCTCTCCACGTGAAAGTTACCGAATCTGGAACTTGCGAGTTAAAACAAATCAACTTGATCAACCAATAGAAATATTTGTAAATCCTGAATTCATCGGCAATAATGGGAATCTATTTCTTCAAAATTTGCAAACTGATCAATTCACTAATATGGTAGATGGAAGTTATATTTTCTTTGCTGAAGATTCAGTTTATTACGATTTTAAGCTATACTGGGGTAACCTGCATCCATACGTAATTTCTGTATATTCACAAACTAAATTAAATCGTGGTGGTGATGAAATGACAATAGTATGGAATCCTCAGATTCAACAACTTATAGAATATTTTGATATTTCCTTGCAGAATGAAGATACTTCAATTTTGATTTCTGACCATGTAAACAGATTTGATGAAGAGTTTATTTGGGAAATACCTGAACAAACTGAGATCGATAAAGCTAAAATTGTAATTCGTGCTCATGCAGTTGATGGACAAATATTCGAAAAACAATCTAACGAGTTTTATGGAGTAATTCCACTAGAATATACACTCGAATATACTCAAGGCTGGCAGTTGATAACAAATCCTTGGTGTAGTGATGAGTTGTTTTTAACTTCAGATGTATTCAGCGCTAATTCAGAACTATTGGAGTTTGATCAACATCTTGGTTTTAGTGATAGTGATGAGTTTCAATTTGGAAATGGATACTGGCTCAATGCATCATCAGAAGGTTCTTATACAAATTCTGGATCTGTTATTACATCAGACAATTATAACATCCCTTTACAATCTGGTTGGAATTTGATTCCAAATCCATATTTATGTTCATATGAACCACATAATTTAATTATTATAAATTCTGGAGAGTATAGTTCATATAGAGATGCCGTTTTAGATAAATTAATAGCAAATGTGGTTTATGTGTACAGAGACAACAAATTTATGGTTACCAATGTAATTAAACCACATGAAGCATTTTATTTTTATGTAAACAACGAATATTATGATAATATGGAAATTAGATTCACGCCATATTTTGTAGGATACTATAATATCCCTGAAGTAGATTGGAAAGTTACCCTTACAGCTTTTCAAACTGATGGTGATGAGATAATTGTAGGATGCAGTGAATTTGCTTCTGATAACTTTGACAATGAATACGATGTACCTGAGCCTCCAGCAAAACCGGTTCAGAACGGGATAACGATGTATATTCCCAAACATTCACCTGCTGATTCGCTTTTTCTTTATCCTAACTTGAATTGTGAGATCAAATCATCTCTGGAAACAGGGATCTCAGAAAGTAAATTGTGGAATTTCATTTTGGAGGTACACACTTTGGATGCAGTAACACTAGAATTCGATATGTTGAATTTACCGGAAGGATATCATGCAGACATACAAATTGATGGTAATAGTTGGAATCAGTTAACAAACGAGAATTATATTTATTCCTTTATTCCTTCTCAAATTGGCATGATAGATGGCTACATTGAAATATGTAATAATGTTGCATCTGCTGAGGAGATTATTTCTAAAGCATATGATTTTGTTAACTTCCCAAATCCATTTAATCCTTCCACAAAAATTCGTTTTAATGTTCCCCAAGAAGGTAACGTAGAGTTATCTATTTACAATATCAAAGGACAAAAAGTAAAAACTCTATGTGATCAAATTCTATCTTCTGGTAATCATGAATATGTATGGGATGGAAAGAACAACTCTAATAGTGTAGTCGCTTCCGGTATCTATTTTTTAAATTTGAAAACTCACGAAGAAACAAGGATTAAAAAAGTATTATTGTTGAAATAAGAATTAGTCTACAAACTAAAATTAAACGAAATGCCCAATAAAACAATGTGCTCACTAAAATCTATTACATCAACGTTTTCTACTTCCTTATTGGCATATAAATATTTGTAAATTCCATAAAATCCAATTTTCCAAAAAGCTCTGATATTGATTCCCCCCTCCAGATCAAATACTGTTCCACTATGGGTTTTATCTTCGCTACCATCTTTAGGAACTTTCAACCAACCAAGTCCACCACCAGCAAAAAAATTAATTTTGTCAGTTTTGAATGGCTTTTTCATATAAAGAAGATTTATTATTGTCATATCAGAAATTTCGTATGTGTGAGTAGGACCTGCACTGTTAGTGTAGTATTCACCGGAAAGCGAAATAGCTATAGGGCATTTGGTAAGTTTTACATCAATAGCTATCTGACCTCCACCTAATTTGTCAATCTCAGATCTTGCATCCTTAAAACCTCCCTGCCCAAATCGAATTATGAAATTTACTTTTTTCTCTTTGGCAATAAAAGTTTCTTGAGCATTAAGTTTAATATAGGGAATTGTAACAAGGCTGAACAGTAAAAAAGAGAGAATAAAGTTTCTTATCATAACAAACTCCTTTTACAAATCTTCGAATAATCGCGGAAGTATCAAAAAAAACCATCGGATCCAGAAATGCCTAAATTATCAAATCTAATACTTCTTTATCTGCAACTCCTAAGAAGCTTCACATAATTTACGATGTCAAACGTTTTTTTTGTAGTTTTTAGAATTAACGCTCGTACAGTATTAAATTTAATTCAAGATAACCAATAAAAAACGCTTCGAAAAAATCGAAGCGTTAAGATATCAATAATTATTATGAATTATTTAAGAAGAATCATCTTCCGGGTTTGTTGAAAATTGCCAGCTTTTAATTTATAGAAATATATTCCTGATGAAGTTGGTGTATTATTCTCATCGGTTCCATTCCAAACAATTGAATGTGTCCCGACTGAAAGCTGATCATTAACAAGTTGCTTAACTTTTCTACCCTTTATATTGTAAATTTCTAATGTAACCAGTGCAGAGGTTTGTGTAACACTGAATTCAATTGTAGTAATTGGATTAAATGGATTAGGATAATTGCCAATAAGTTTATTTGTAGTCGAGACAAAATCATCATCTGCATCAGTTAAACTAAGAGTCATTGAGATTGGAATTATTAACTCTTCTTGTGAAGGATCATTATTATATATCACTAATTCAGTAGAATATTGACCATTCTCAAGTCCATCAGGATTAAAGAAAATTAAAATTTCTTCTTCTCCTCCGGGTTGGATTGATAAAAATTCCTGATCCACTTCAAGCCAATCAGTATATTGTGATGAGTCATTTATTACTAACTCACAATTGAGGTCAACCCCACCACTATTTGATATAGTTAACATCTCTTGATGGATATCATTAGATATAAGAGTTACATCTATAAAAGATGGATCACAAAGAATTGAGGGAGGAAGAACACATTCTGCTGACAATTGAACGATCAGTTCTGGTGTATCTGGGTCATTACTTGCAATTATTAATTCTCCTGAATAATCTCCTGTCTCATCAATCATAAATCCAACTTCTACAATTTGCTGTTCAGAAGGATTTAACTCAAATTCAGTTAGATCATCATAAACAAAACCATCACCAGAAATTGAAATATTATTTATTATTAAAGTATCTAAACCAGTATTAAAGATTTCTAATTCAAGAGTGTAAAATATTTCAGGAAAGGTTAATTCAAAAGTAAGTTCATCTTCTAACACATATATATTTGGGATTGGATCACCCATAAGAAAGCTTAGATATTGTGTCATAATAGCAGCTTTAGTATTTCCAGTCGAGCCGTCCGCCATTGCTCCAAAAAAGGCAGAAGAAGCAATTGTTCTATACTCTCCAGAGTCGTAAAAAATCCCTCTTATCGCATCATCTTGAGAATGTGAAAATGGGGTACCCAAGTCTGCATCTAAAGCATCTATACCGTAATCAGCATTTGACCCATAAAGATAACTCATCGAAAATTCATTAAAAGTTTCAGTACTATCGGCAATAATAGTTTCTATTCCCGCATATAAAACGCAAGGTGTGGAATGTTCTCCTATCCCAAAATAAGGGAGTAGCTCTGCATGATCTCCAGTACCCAAAATAGCACTCTCTAGGTATACAGCTTTTCCATCTTCTAAAAAATCAATTATACTTTGCATATCTTCAGATCCGACCGGATCTGGTGGAGTCCATCCTCAACCACCACACCAAATACCAGCTGTAGCAAAAATTATATCGTACTCCGATAAATCATCAGCTAGCATAGAATCAACAACCGCGATAATCCCATTTTCTGATAATGCTGTTTTTATGCCTGCTTCCAATCCTACATATGACCATGGATCTTCTGGATTCGATATTTCGGAACCATGATCTCTATCCCAGAGAAAAACATTCTGAGCTGATAATATTGACAAACCTAAGATCATCAATACAAAAATGATATTTATTTTCATTTACAACCTCTAATTAATTTTATTTAACACTATGCAATAAACGTACCAAAAACCTTTTCATTATGATATTTTATCTTATAGAACCTAATTCTAATTTACTATTAAAAAAGCCCCAGCATGCTGGGGCAAAGTATTTATCAATAAGCAGTAACAGATAAATGTTTTTTAAAATCAAGACATATCTGTTACAGTTTTTAAGCGACTGCTATTTTAGCAGAATCATTTTTCTAGTGGAGGTGTAAGATGCTGTTTTCATCTTATAAAAATAGATTCCCGATGAAACAGATTTGCCACTGTCATCTTTTCCATTCCAAACAACTTGATGATTTTCTGCTGGTAGATTTGCATGTATTAGAGTTTTCACTTTCTGACCCTTTATGTTATAAACATCGAGATCTACATTTCCAGCTTCCTTTAGTGAGAAAGAAATTGTAGTTGTCGGATTGAAAGGGTTGGGGAAATTTGCATGTAGTTTATTCATGATTGGAGTTATTGTTTCATCATTGCTACCGGAAGTATTTGAATAATGCACATCATCAATATACCAGCCTTCACCAGTTATTAAACCGGCACTACCAAATACAAATCTTAATTGTGCAGTTCCTGAATATGCAGAAAGATCAAGCACAACTTCTTCCCAATCTATCTCGCCAGCAAATACAGGTGTCCCTTCTGCAAATGGCGTGGTTGGAATATTCATAATTGTACATGGATAACCACCAATAGGTTCAACTTGTTCCCATTCTCCTCCATCAACTGAAATCTCTATAAGTCCACCATCCCATGTAATTGAACTGGTAGATCCTACATCCATCCAATGATGGAAAGCTACTTGTGCGCCTGGAAAAACTTCAACCTCCGGCATCACGAGAGCTGCATGGATAAGGTTAGAATAACTAGTTTCGCCAATTCCTCCGCATTTCATTGAGTTGCTTCCATCAATAGTATGATTACGATAATCTTCCAGGTGCCATTCATCTAAAAAATCATCTGTAAGTATCATATGTTCCCAACCTGCATCTTCACTTTCAAAATCGTAAGCAAAAAATCCAATTGGCAATCTTAGAATAGATTGGAAAGTAAACTCACTACTGTCGATAGCATATACATTCAAATCAGAAAAATATTCAACTGGGCTATCCGCTGAGATATCTATAATGAAAGGAGTTGTTGTATTTCCAATAGCATCTGGTGCAATAGAAGGAATAACGTCTACGCCAGTTACAGTAACATAGTCATCTGTTGAGAATAAAAAAGATTGAGACTCATAGGCGTAACCATCTCCAATATTATGAAAACTTAAATATAATTCTCCCTGTTCACCAGGGTCTAGTATTTGATCTGAGCCTGTTACAACATTGATATCAAAATTATAATACTCTAATATGGGAGCATTACAATTAAGTTCAAAACTACTTGTCCAGCTTGCACTACTTGATGTCACTTCAATTTCAAACTCAATTATTGTGTTATCTTCTATTAAAGGAAGCAACTCGATTGTGAATGCATCTGAATATGTCATTGTAGATGAGGCAGGAATTTGTGATCCACTCATTGTATCATTAATTATTACAACTTGATCTGAATTAGTAGAAAGAACCGCAGATACTGTATTCCCAGTTGGCTGCATTCCGATATTCTGTAGAGTTAAGTCTATCTGCAATGTATCAAGAGACTGATATGAATCATCTGCATGAATTCCAAGTTCAACATAATCAGCTTCATAATAAATAACATACATGTCTGGAGATATTATTGCAACTTCCGCAGAATAACGATAATGATTCTGTTTTGTAACTGTTACCTTCATTGTATTGTCAGGAACTTGCAAAGGAATTTCAATTGCTTGTGCAGATCCAGTTGCTACAACAGATGCAATAACTTCACCATTAACCGTAAGACCTATCAAAGCACCTTCATCAGCTGTCATTTCGAATGAATCTAATCCGGATAAAAGTTCATCAGCATGATTAACAGTTAACTGCTCTGGCATTTCGGAATGAACTGTTGAAAATGCACAACCGTGATGATGAAATAGGTTATAAGTTACTGCCTTGTTATTTGTGTTATATGGCCATGAAGATTGTTGAAGGAAATATTTACCTGCAGCATTTGCAAAAGCCGGTCTTATCCAATCCGACTCCGAAGGATTCCCACCAAATTGTGGTAAAAAGTCCTTCCACATATTATCATACATTCCCCAAACAAAAGTGTCATTTACAAAAGAATAGGAAACTTCTGAGGCTGCGATAAGCCCAAGGGCACCTTGATCATGCCGGTGAAAAAGTTCTGCCCATGAATTTTGTGCAGCATTATATTTACCTGTTAAACAGTTTATAGAAAATACGAAGACTAGGTCTTCATTATTTAAACCATTTAAATTTCCAGTATCATAATCTGGTTCACCCCAGCCGGTAATTCCTCCATGATCTCTGTGTTGAAGCATAAAAGCACCACTGTTTACAGCGTTGTTAACATCTGTTGCATTTCCACCGGACCACCCTTCCAATTCGGAAGGTGAAGCTGGAATATAGCCAAGACCATTCGGTCCAAATACATTCAATACAGCATAAGTATTTGTAGCAGTTGACCAAGGATCGACAGCAGGATTTCCATCATAAATGGCATTTATCCTAACTTGATCTTTCCCTAGTTCATTTTGCCAAAAACCACCTACAGTTTCAGAACAGATTTGGAACCAACGTTCAGTCTGCCATCCCAAAGCTGTTATTGGGTGATCATAAAAGTCTTGATTAGTAGTAGGATTTCTTTCATAATCTAGAACTTTCTCGATCATAATTGCAAGCTGATCTTCGTTCTGAGCAGTCATTCTTGCTAAAATAACGTCTGGCATATCATTATTATTTACATCTGCGTATATGTTATCAGAAACACAATAGTTATTCCAAATTGGTGAGACTACTGAACTTCCGGTAGTTCCATAATCACCGAGTAACAAAACAGCAGATGGTGGAATGTCCCAACTAGTATATGCGTCATCAATATAATCTTCAATTGCACTTGCTGTATTTCCACCAACTTCGGTAGTTGTAACGACACCAGTACGTATTCCCTGCTCATTTCTGAAGATGCTAAGAGAATCTGCCCATTGTATAAAAACTGGATCATCCGGAGTTATGATTATATAGTCGTAATCGTCTGTTCTGCTCAAAGAATTTGTTGGTTTACAAGTTGATAATGATTCATAGTTTAGAAACACATCACTTAAGATACTATCCCACCAGATGCTTCGTAATCTATCTTCACCAAATTTTCTTGAACCACCTTTGAAACTAATTTTAATTCTGATATCTTTATAGACCATTAGTTCTCTTGTAATCGGATTATATTGGAAGGGTGTAATACCAAGAATTGCAGCATCTACACCTCTAATTTTCGTAATATCAGAAAGCTGAATTGGATTATCAGGGTAGAAGGAATTAGTAGTGTAAACTTCTTTATTTACTGGATATGTTAAGGGACCAGTTTCAGTATCTAAAGGTATTCTTGGAGCAGGTGCAATATTAACATCTCTAATTATTTCAACTTGTTTATCAATAATTTCCAATTCAAGATTTGCATCATTTGGTATAGCAAAGAATCGGCCAAGACCTGGCAGGTCTGGCATTCCTTCATCGTTTGGTAACAAATTACCCGTAAGTGATGGTTTCAACATTTTGATACCGTTAACTTCAATTTCTTCTAATGCGAATTCATGTATTGAGTACTCAACAATTATCTCAGTCTCTGATGCATTTATCAGATTCAATCCTTCCTTATTCCAATTCTCATCAAATTTTATAATAGTAGAATTTAGAAAACTAACAATACTCACGACCATAAAAACAAAAATTAATTTTTTCATATTCACCTCATTTTTTATTAAAAACATTTTTTTTTTGAGAACATTAAGTCAATAGAATATTGGAAAGTTCTAATCTGACTGTTAGTATATGACATTTAATTCAAAATAACCTAACAAATCTCCTTTTTACTTCTCTTAATAGTAGGTGTTCTAGTATTTTTCATAATTTATTAATTATTGTGCTTCAACAATGTCCTCATCAAAAGCATGGTCAATTGTATTTAAAAGTTCACGATTACTGAACGGTTTTGTAAAGTATGCGTAAGCTCCCATATCCATGATTTTCTTTTCAGTGTTATAGTCACCATACGCTGTTATCAATATTATTTTCACATCGGCATTTTGTTGTTTCACTTCTCTTATTATTTCCAAACCATCTTTACCAGGTAACCACATATCAAGTATTATAATTTCCGGATGTGTTTGTTCATAGATTTTCAATGCATCAAAGCTATTGTAAACAGAAGAAGTGTCATATCCTGCATCTTGAATTATATTCGATAATAAAAGATGCATATCAGCATTATCTTCAACTATTAATATTCTGCTTTTTTTATTCATATTACACCTATTTAATTTGCGTTTACAATTATTATTGCAAATAGTGTGC
>JAVCCD010000140.1 GCA_030765665.1 Candidatus Tenebribacter mawsonii
AAAAACAAACAAAAACGAACAAAAAAATAAGTCTGGATTTCAAAAAACCCCCTTTTGTTCCCCCTTTCGAAGGGGGACTGTTAACACAATTGCGTTCGCAAGTTCAACTTGCAAACGAGTTTGTCGGTCATCCTCAGCTTGACTGGGGATCTCAGATTCACAATTCCCATTTCCGTCAAAAGCCGGAAACGGTTAACGATATGGCAATAATTTAATCACAAACAGTTTGTTGTATCGCAACGTTTACGTTGCGCTTATCATCGACGTACAACGTCGATATACTTTCGAATCCAACTTGATTTTAATCATTACATATCCCACTTTCTAAAACTGCTATGTTGTTTTTTTCTGTAAAGAGTAAAATTGTTTCACAGCCTTAGAATTCAATACAAATTAAATTATTTGACACGGACTCACTCATATTCACAGAGTGGTACTCGAAGATAATCGAGTACATTATGAAGAATATAGAAATAATAGTTTCTGGTAGAGTTCAAGGAGTATGTTACCGTGCATTTGTTATGCACAAAGCAAACGAACTCAATATAAAAGGGTATACGGCGAATCTGATGAATGGAAGTGTAAAGGTAATTGCAATTGGGGAAGAAAGTGTTTTGAAGCTTTTTATCAATATGCTAAAAGAAGGTCCTTCTATGGCAAGAGTTGATGATATTCATTCCACTGAAATAATTGTCGGTAATGAATTTCAAGATTTCAGTATCAAGTATTAGATTGCGAAAAAAGAATTATATGATTATCAAAAAAGAAATATTGCAAATCCTTATTATCTGCATGTCAATCTCTTTATCCTCAATTTGTATAGCGCTTTCCAGTAATCCACTTTATGTTACACCTTCTGGTGATTATCATATTGTAAAAAAGGGGGAGACCCTGCAATCTATCTCAGGGCAATATTCACTTTCTATAGAGAAAATAAAACTATTTAATAACATGACTTCAAATCGAATATTCGTAGGACAGAAGATTTTTCTTTATCCACATCCTTCTAAAAAGCAAGAATTTGTAACCCAGCGAAAGATCCCCAAAAAGGGGTATCATCTGGTCAAACCAAAAGAGTCGATTCACCGTATTGCAAAAATGTATGATCTAAGTGTTTTTGATATTCTCGACTATAATAATTTGAATACATACAAGCTTGAGCCCGGTATGAAAATAATGTTAGCTACTGGCAAAACAAAACCGGTAGAAACTTCCAAGCCACAAATAGAACCAACAAAACAGAAAACACCAAAAACGGGAAAACCAATTCCCACACACCCCACTATTACAAAACCAAAAACAAAATTAGCTTTACCTTTAAATGGTACGGTTACATCAGAATTTGGATTACGTAATGGAAGACCTCACAAGGGAATAGACATAGCCGCTGATAAAGGAAATCCCATTCATGCAGCGCTTAAAGGGAAAGTTGTGTATTCTGGGACTCAACGTGGATATGGTAATGTGATAATTTTAGAACATGACAATTATGTAATGACTGTTTATGCACACAATGAAGCGAATCTTGTAAGATTGGGTGAGATTATATACAAAGGACAACCTATTGCAACCGTTGGTCAAACTGGGACAGCAACGGGTCCGCATCTTCACTTTGAATATAGAGTAAAAGGAAAGGCTATAAATCCACGAAAAGTTCTTCCTGGATTTTAGCATTGAATATAATTATGGTAGATAAAGATAAATTTCTAAAAATCGGAGAAGTGGCAAAGCAGCTTAGTATTCATGATCAAACAATTAGGATGTATGAACGCAAGGGTTTGATAAAGCCGACTAGATCTGAGCATAACACAAGACTTTTTACACGTAATGATATTACGAAGGTCACAACTATAATAACTTTAACACTTGAACTAGGCATGAATCTTTCGGGAGTGAAGATCGTTTTTTCATTAGCAAAAAAGCTTAATATGAATGATGATGAATTACTTGATTTTATTTATGACCATATTAATGAGTTTCAGGTTTAAGGTATATTATATAGGATGAATATGACAAAATTAAATGCAAGAGATGAAGTGCATAAAAGACTGATAATCAATGTTCCGTTAATCTTATTGATTCGGTTAGAACTAAAATAGGAATAAAAAATGGCAGAGAATATTTTTAATGATAAAGCATTACAAACATATCTCAATGAGATAGCAGAGATAGTACCATTAACCAGAGAAAAAGAGCACGCATTGGCCATAAAAGCACAAAAAGGTGATCAGGCTGCAATAGAAAAACTTGTAACTTCAAACCTAAAATTTGTTGTTAAAATTGCCGCGAAATATCAAAATCGAGGACTAACCCTTTCTGAACTTATCAGTGAAGGGAATATGGGCCTGATAAAAGCAATAGATAAATTCGATCCGGGGCTGCATAATAAACTTATTTCTTATGCTGTTTGGTGGATTCGTCAAAAGATTCTATTTGCACTTGCAGAGAAGACTTCAGTTATTAGAATGCCGCTTGGTAAAGCAACTCAAGCTAATAAAATAAAATATGCCAAAGATAAAGTATTCAGTGAAACCGGACAACAGGCAACAATCGAAGAAATTTCGGAAATAACAGAATTAGATGAGAACATAATAAAAAAAGTGAGCGCTCGAAACAAGAATGCGCTCTCAATTGATAATGCCGATTTTTCTAGAAATAGTAGTCATGTAGCACTTAGCGATTTGTTAACAGATAGAAGTGGAATCGACCCGAAAACATTGTATTATCGCGAGAAAGTAGAGGAGAGTATTGATAAATCAATAAACACTCTTGGCTCTCGTGAAGCTTATATTGTGAAACAATATTTTGGGTTAGAAGGCGGTAGAACCAAGAACTTTGCACAGATTGGGGAAGAACTGGGATTATCCAGAGAACGCGTAAGACAGATTCAAAAAGCTACACTAAAAAAGATATTAGAAGATTCATACAGCGAAATTGATAACGATTTTGATAATTTATTAAGTAGTTAACACAATCTTAGTATGAGAATATTAAGATCTATATCTCCTCATTCTCCAGAATAATTTCCTTACTTCTCGTTCCCAATCCCTTTATCCCTCGTTCTACTCCTCGTTCCCAAACTTTCAACTATCCTCGTTCACAAACTTTCAACTATCCTCGTTCACAAACCCCTGTTTGGGAACGTATCCAAAGTCCTCTTTGACAAAACATTACTCTCCATAATCTTCCATTCCCTGTTTATCATCCAACACATCAACTTTAAACGGACATTCTAAATCGTACAAATTCCTGGCACTGGAATAATACCAGTCTCTATCTTCAAGAACCAATCCTCGCTTAACTGGATTATTATGAATGTATTCAGCCTTTTGATTGAACATTTTTTTACCTTGAATCAATTTTGGATGGCTTCCTTCTTCCCAGAACTGAAAAGTTGATTTTATTTTATGTGACTTTTTGAAATATTTCATTAAAGATTTGATCCAATGTCTTGAATCGTTTTCTAACAATATCAATATTTGTTTTGCGGTGTATTTTTTGAAATCCTGAACCGCTTTACTGATATCTTCATTATGAGACATTATTGCATGAACATGGTTATCCATTATTACATAATTAAAAATCTTTAATCCTCGTTTCTGACGATAAAACTCAAAATTTTCGATAATAACGTCACAGTATTTTGAGTTAGTGAAGACAGGAATTTTTTCTAAAACAGTAAACGTAAGAAAATAGAGTGAATTTTTAGAATCAACAAATTTGTATCGAGAGCGCATTATTGGCTCCTTTTTTAAACTGTGGTTTCTATTTTTTTTGTTTGGGAATGTCGAACCTTACATCTCTTTATCTTCTATAATAATATCCTCTAATGTTCCATCTTTAGTAATTTTAACATTACCAATTATCTCAACATTTTTACCAAAATAAACATCTTCAGAAATAATTAAACTTCTACACTTTTTTAAAGAGGGAATTCCACTTTTAAATCGTTTTTCAAAATTATTAATGTCTTTATAAAATTCATCACGCAATTCGATATGGGGAACTTTTGCATATTCATTTACTAATTTCAATTTGAAATCTGATGTGAGTTCATAAGCATCACTTAAAATTGCTAACATGTCATTTGTTTTTTTTACTGGCACAAACCTATCTCTATTAACAATTATAGCTTGAGAATTTTTGAAAACACTTATCGCTGCACCCATAGCTGATTCAACCTGATAAACTTTTTCTCCCTCAACTTCTTTTTTATTCAATATTATTGTAAGTGGAAGCAGATATCTAGTCTCATACAGACGTTGTTTTACCACTTTCAAATTTATCCAAAGATTATTCGTATTAAAATAAGAATATCTATCAATATCTTGAAAATTTTCAACTTCATCATCAGGGCATTGCGCTGTTTCCCTGAGCATAAGTTGTCCTTTTTTTGTTTGTGCCAAGTGCCCACCTTTTTTATCCATTTCCGTTCTTTTGCAAACTTCCATCAGAAAAGGCAGCTTTTCAATAGCAAAATGAGCTAATATCTTTTCCTCAATTACAGCACCAAGATTATCTGAATTAGAAATAAACGCATATTCAAAACCATTTGCTATTAGCTTATCCAAAACACCGGAAATTGCCAGCGCAGAATAAATTTCACCATGTCCGGGAGGATTCCAATTAAGACTGTCATTCTCATTATTTAGAGGTGAAAGATCACTCAGTTTTATTTTAGGAAATTTGTTTTGTACAAAATCAAGCGGGATAGTGGAAAGAGTTAAATTGCTGTATTTTTCTAAATAGGAGAGGGAATCTTTTTGAGTATTGAAACTGTGCATTAATATAAGTGGAATATTTTTGTCGGATTCTTTTCTCAAATGAAGAATTTGTTGAGCAATAACATCCAGAAAATTATTCTCCCCTTTAATTTTAAGAAGAGTTTTTGCTTTTTTAAGACCCATACTGGTCCCAAGTCCACCATTAAGTTTTATTACCGCAAGTTTTTCTAATGGAGGAGCCTTGGCAGCTTCGAGATCATTGTAATTTATCAGATTTTCTTTTGCCGGTGGTTCAATTTCTGTCTCGCTAAGTTTACCGGTTGCACCTTCAAGAATTTTGTAGTATGAGTTAGAAAATGATTGAATAACCAGATCTTCCAAACCTTCATTTTTCATGATCTCTACAAATTCACTTAAATAGCTTTTCATATATGTTCCTAGAATTATTCAGAAATTTATCTTCTCAGCTATAGAAATATTCTTCTTCTTATTACCTTCTCTATTGCGATTTACGATCAATTCTCCCAAAAGTCCTATAGAGAAAAATTGCAGACCGATAATCATTAAAAGAGTTCCTAAATACAAGAGCGGACGATTATATAATGGTACATTAAAACCCAGCTTCATGATGGATAAGTAGAGAGTGATAATGAAACCAATAATACCGAAACCAAAACCAACTCTGCCGAATAAATAGAGAGGACTGTGAATATAGCCGGTTACTAATTTTACTGTAAGTAGGTCTAGAAATCCACGCAAATATCGTTCTGAGCCATATTTTGTTTTCCCAAATTCTCTTTTACGATGATGAACAGGAATTTCTGCGACTTTAAATCCTAATGAGTTAGCTAAAGCAGGAATATAACGAT
>JAVCCD010000071.1 GCA_030765665.1 Candidatus Tenebribacter mawsonii
AAATTTGGAACACATTCTACTAACTGCATAATTTACTCCATTTTATTTGTTAATATATATTTTCAATCGGTAACAACACAATTTTGCCGATTTCTTGTTTAATGAAATCCACTCCGGAATTCTTCAATTCCTCCAGCATAAAATCAATTTGTTCTTGTTCTGCAATTGCCATAATCACATTTGCATAACCTTTCTCTTTGCTGAACGATTTTCTAAAACCAGCAAAAATTGGATTATCAAAAGCTAGTTTATGACCTAAAGATTCACCGGAAAGAACAATTGTATTATCTATTCCAGCTTCGGTTAATGCCATTAAAACATCATCCAAATATTTTTCTTTGTTCAGGTTTAATATCATATACATTATCAGCTCCTAATCGGAAACATTTGTTTCACCTGATTTAAATAACGCTATTTTGGCTATGATCGGTCCAATAACCATAACTATAAAAGTAGTGGCAGTGATCACACTAATTATTTGTACGGCTTGGAGATGGAATCCTGCTTTCTCCATAACTTTGGAAGCTGCCAGAGCAAGTCCCACAGCTACTCCGGCTTGAGACATTAAGGCAAGTCCCAGGAAATTCCTTATTTTTGCAGGCGCTTTGGAAATTGTGGAACCGATAAAAGTTCCAGTCCATTTTCCAAATGAACGAGCAACAATATAAATGACAATAAGAAATGAATATTTCATTATCAGGGAGATGTCGAGTCTTGTTCCAATGAGAGCAAAAAACCATACAAACATTGGCGGTGTCCAATCTCCTAAAGTAGAGAATACTCTTCGGGCTGTAAGTTTGCTTTTATTTACCAATACAATTCCCATCGTCATATTTAATAAAATAGGTGAGAGGTGAAAATATTCTGAAATTCCACAATTAATTAGAATGATTCCAATCGACAATAACAAAAGACTTACTCTATCGTGAATGCGCTTTGCAATGGGAACCATGACAAACCCAATCAATATACCGGCAACAACTGAAAACAGCACTTCTAACCCTGCATGACCTAAAGCGTAAAGAATAGAAGCTTCTCCACCAGATTTGCTACCAGTCATGAGGATAATGGAAATAGGTAATGAAATTGTAAAAAGCAATAAAGCCAATATATCATCCAATCCCATTACAGCATACAGAGTGGTAGTAAATTCACCTTTAGCTTTATATTGTTTAATAACCTCTACTGTTCCTGCAGGTGCAGTTGCACTTGCTAAAGAACCAAATATAAGCCCCATAGGAAGACTTTTCAAAATGAGTGCACTGGAAATTCCAACTAGAATGAAGGCTCCTAAAGCTTCAAAAATTACAATAGAAATTATAGATCGTCCAAGTTTCTTGATTTCCTTAAATTTAAGTTCTCCCCCAATTCCAAATCCAATTAAAGAAAGAACCACCAGATTCACAATATCTAAGGATTTAATCTGATCAGGAGAAAGCATTCCCAGAAGATCAGGACCTAGTAATGCTCCGGCAACAATATAACCAACGATAAGCGGTGTTTTCAGCAAGGTTGCTCCACGTGACAAAATTAGTGCCAGTAGGATGGAACCTCCAAGAAATAAAAGTTGTAGATATTGCGGGAACATAATTTATTTTTGAGCTTTGATTAATTCATAGATATCTGAAGGGTTTTCAGCAGATAAAATTTTATGTACAAATTCATTATTTTTTAGGCGAAGTACTAAACGGGAGAGCACCTTTATGTAATCCTTATCCTGTGTGTCGGAAGCTCCGATCATGAAAATGAGTTTAACTGGTTTATCGTCGATAGATTCATATTCCAAACCCTCTCTTTTACGTCCGATAGCAATTACAAAATCTTTAACGGTTTTATGGCGTGCATGTGGGATAGCTATACCATAGCCAATACCTGTGCTCATTAATTTTTCTCGCTTGAAAATTTCTTTAGAAAATATTTTGGGTTCAGTTATTAAGTCATCTTTACAAATGATATTCAAAAGTTCACCCAATGCTCCTTTTTTATCATTTGATTGAATATCAATAATTCTGGTATCATTTACAAAGTTTGAAATTTTCATAATTTTATCCATAATTTCCTACCTTATTAAAAGAGTTACAATTTTTTTTGTACTTCAATTTTCTTCATTTCAACTGCTATTATCCGTTTATCGGTAGCCTGGATTATAGTAATGTCCCAATTCCTAATTTTCAGTTTTGTATCTCTTCTAGGAATTCTTTCGAGTTTATCAATGATCATTCCAGCAATTGTTTCATAATCACCTAATGGTAAATCCATCTCATATTCGTCGTTAAGAAAATCAATTTCCGCATAACTTTGAACTCTGTACATTCCATTTTCTATTTTACTTACTTCCCGAGTTGTATTGTCATATTCATCTTCAATTTCACCGACAATCTCTTCTAAGATGTCTTCAATTGTAATTACACCAGCAGTTCCACCATAAGAATCCATGATAATTGCCATGCTTACTTTTTCTGTTTGCATTTTTGTAAGGAGCTTATTCACATCCATAGTTTCCGGTGCAAAGAAAGCATTACGAATAAAATCTGCAACAGTAAGACTATCGTGGTCTTTCCGTTTTAGAAGATCATAGATTATTAATATCCCTTTAATATTATCGAGGTCATTTTCGTAAACCGGGAATCTTGTAAATCCCTTTTCCTTTGCAATGGAAATTACTTCTTCTATAGATGTGTCTAATGGAAAAGCAACAATATCTGTGCGATGTATCATCACATTTTCCGCAACTAATTCAGAAAATTCCAAAGCATCTTCCAGCATCTCCATTTGATCTTCATGCAGAACGCCGTCATCTTTAGCTACTGAGAGCATAAAAAAAAGGTCTTCACGAGATACAAAATTATATCTTGATTGTTGCGGAAGTTTAAAGAGTTTAGCAAGAACATTATTTAAAACAGAAACAAATTTAACAAAAGGAGTAAATATGATACTAAAGAATTTGAGCATTGAAAATCCTTTGCTAACCAATCTATTAGGATAATCTCTGTAAAGTGCTTTTGGTATCAACTCAGCAAAGATAAGCACAAAACCGGCAATAATAAGTGTTGCCGTATGGTCAGGAATATTTATTTTAGATTGTTCCTTCAAGGCATTAATGAGTAATATCGAAAGTGAAGAAACAATAACAAGTGAGATATTCGTTCCAAATAAAGTTGTACCGAATATTTGGTCAGGTTTTTCTAAAAAAGTGAGGATCTGTTTCTTTTTTTTATTACTTTTTGCTTCCTGTTCCAGCTTTAATCTATCAAGAGAAATAAGCCCTGTTTCTATACCTGAGAAAAAAGCTGATAAAATAAAAAAAATAACTATAATTAAAAGCGATATGATTAACATTATTAATTTTCTACTTTTTCATTCCTATAAGCTAATTTTAATGCATCAATAAATTCATTCAATTCACCGAGCAAGATGTCGTTTAATCTGAATGATGTCAAATTTATTCTATGATCTGTTACCCTGGATTGTGGGAAGTTATAAGTTCTTATTTTTGCACTTCTATCCCCAGAACCAACTTGTGATTTCCGTTTTGCAGAAATTTTTGCTTCATGCTTGGCGATTTCGAGATCATATAATCTTGAACGAAGTACTTTGAAAGCTTTGTTCTTATTTTTTAACTGTGATTTTTCATCTTGGCAAGTTACGACAAGTCCTGTTGGTTCATGTGTTATTCGAACTGCCGAATCAGTTGTATTTACACTTTGTCCGCCATGTCCAGATGCTCTGTAAACATCAATTTTCAGATCTGCGGGGTTAATTTCTACATCAATTTCATCAGCTTCTGGTAGAACTGCTACCGAAATTGCAGATGTATGAACTCTGCCTTGAGATTCTGTTTCAGGAACTCTTTGTACTCTGTGAACACCGCTTTCAAAACGCATGGCTCCATAAACGTTATTTCCTGAAAGTGAGAAAATTACTTCTTTTAAACCACCCACGCCAGTTGGATTGCTAGACATAACAGATAGTTTCCAATTATTTTTATCGGCAAAATAGCTATACATTCTATAAAGGTCTGCCACAAATAAGGCAGCTTCTTCTCCACCTGTCCCAGCACGAATCTCAATAATTACATCCTTTTCATCATTAGGGTCTTTTGGAACCAGAAGTTCTCTCA
>JAVCCD010000336.1 GCA_030765665.1 Candidatus Tenebribacter mawsonii
TTCTGATTCTTAGTAAATGTATAATATAATCCCCAATAATATTCGAAATCAGATGAAGTGATGTAAATATTAGAATACTTTTGAAGTAGCTCATATGCTTTCGAAGTCTCGTTCTTTGAAAGCAAGATCGCTACTTGTTGTATTGCTTCACTTTCACTGTTAAATAATTCGGGTTTACCAATAATTACAGATTGAATATTCCAAACTTCATTAACTAAATGCAAATTTACAGTAAAATCATATTTGTAATTCACATCGAAATAAACAAGAGCTTGATTCTTTTCTTTGGTTAATGCAGATGAAATTAAATTAAAATCACTAATTTTTTTTACAACTTTATTACTCGCAAGAATTGTTACGAAATCATCTTCGAGATTATGGGATTTCCAGTACTCATTACTAATCATAAATGAGGTTACTTTCTTCCACTCATTTGTGTACAGATGTTGCAGGAATTCCAGTGCACAATCTTCATATGTTTTAGGACTAGAATTTACTTTAAGATTACCTAGTGAAAGTCTTTCTTTCATATAATATAGTGGCACCATTGGATTTATATTAAACTGATTTAAAAATTCTTCAATTTTATTCTTTCCTTCACTAGTTTCTACCATAGTTATTGGTATTTGATCATCAAATATTTTCTGTGGTTTTGTAATCCATAAAGCCATCTGTTTTTTGAGTAGATCTATGTATTCCATTTGTGAATCTGATTTTGCTTTTATTTGCATAATATCTGAACTTTGTAAATGATAATCACATTCTGTTGGGCACTTTTTATCTACCCTCAAAATATTACAATCTTCCCAACAAATATCGAACCCTTTTCTCATACAGAATCTTGTTCCAGTTTTTACCTTACAAATTTTGCATTTTTTCTTTTTAAAAATTTTCAATTCTGTTCTCCTTGAAACACTACTGGTACTGGTGGTATATTGCGTTTGAACTCAGACATTTTTATCATTTTCTTCACTTTATCAATTTTTTCTTTATTAAAAAGTATTTTTAATTCAGAATCAGTCTTCTTTTTATCTAATATTTGATACAAGATTTCATCAAGTTCAACATATGTAATTCCCATTTCTTCTTCATCGGTTTGTCCTTCCCAAAGATCTGCAGTTGGTTTTTTTGTAATAACATTTTGTGATAATCCTAATTTTTCAGCTATTGTATAAACTTCGGATTTATACAGATGTCCAATCGGTTCAAATGCACAAGCACTATCACCGTATTGTGTACAATATCCTATCATTAATTCCGATAAATTTCCAGTTCCAGCTACTAATGCTTTGTACTTTGCAGATAGATCGTAAAGCACACACATCCTTTCACGTGCCATTCTGTTCCCTTTGCGTAGAATGTCTGCATCTTGTTCGTATTTCTCAAAATACGTATCGATCATTGGAGATATGTCTTTAACTTCATATTTAATTTTTAATAAGTTCGCTATTTCAATTCCATTGCCCAAACTATCGGGATGACTTTTGCGATATGGAAGCATTACACCATGTACATTTTCACTTCCTATTGCCCTAACGCATAGAGCAGCTGTTACAGATGAATCAATTCCACCAGAAAGTCCAACGATTAATCTATCGAATCCAGCCAATGATAATTGTTCTTTTATAAATTTTGTAATTAAATCAATTTGTTTTGTGAGATCAATTTCACGCATCTTCATACTCCTGATATACTTATTTAACAATTTGCAAATAACTTTTTAAACAACGCAAGGTCAAGCAAATTATTCCAATAAATTATTACAATTCCATGCTAAATTGCTCTATCCAAAAACTGCTTGACATCTGCCCTTAAACCAAAAATTTCGAATAGTCATCTTGCTTAAGTTTACATCATGTTTCATCCTAATCGGTAAGTCTATAATTAAGTGGAGGTAAAATGAAAGTTTTAGTTTGGGATAAATCCAAATGTATTGGTTGTGGTACATGTGAGCAAACATGTTCTAAAACCTGGTTCAAAGAAGAAAATAGAGTTAAATCACGTATTCAGATCAATAAAACTGAAAATGGTTTTTCAGGGAATACTTGTATTCAGTGTGGTGAATGTATACTTGTATGTCCTGTAGAAGCACTAACAAGAGATTCTAAAGGGATAGTCAGGTTAAATAACAAAACTTGCGTTGGCTGTCTTTCTTGCGTCGGCTTCTGCCCGACATCATCAATGTTTGTGGCTCCTGATGAGCCAATACCTTTTAAATGTATTGCTTGTGGGATTTGCGTAAAAACCTGTCCTACTGGTGCTCTTTCTATTCAGGATCAACCTGATCCACTGGAGAAAGTTTTTTACAGGAGGCACTTCTAATGAATATTTATCAAAATCCTTATAATCCAGAAAAAATTAAAGCAGCTCATAAATTGCTTGCAGAATTAAAATATGAAATTAAGCCATTGGTTAAAGGTTATTCCAATCAAACACTTTATATTAACGTTGGTGAGAACAAGATCGGTTCAAAGCCTGTAGATCAGGTTATGAAGGACAAATTTACTGGTGGTCGAGGTTTCAACATGAAACTTCTATGGGATGCAGTAACTGAAAACACGAAATGGGATTCACCTGAAAATGAAATAGTCATCGCTGCTGGACCTATGGGTGGAATCACTCAATATCCAGGAACAGGAAAGTCTATAGTTTGCGGGATCTCACCATTAACAGGTGCTCCTGTTGATAGTAATGTTGGTGGTTATTTTGGCCCTTATCTAAAATTCTCAGGCTGGGATGCTATTGAATTGCAAGGTATTGCGAAGAAGGATGTGATTGTTTACATCAATGGTGATGAAGGTATAATTCAAATTTTCGAAGCTCCTGAAGAAGATACTAATTCTCATCTGATTGCAGAACAAATGTGTGATATTTTTGCTGAAAATGAAATGGATATGAAATCTATTGCAACTGTGAGTGCTGGTAAAGGTGCAGAGAATAGTTTCTTTGGTTGCTTGAACTTCAGTTTTTATGATAGACGCAGAAAAGTTGCACGATTGAAGCAAGCCGGTCGCGGTGGTTTGGGAACACTTTTCCGTCATAAAAATATTAAAGCTGTTGTTTGTAAATTCAGCGGAATGAACGCTAATAACAATGAAGTTGATGACCTGGAAAAAATCAAAGATGTTGGAGCTAGCTATCATCGCGAACTTTACAAAGAAGATGATAAACAATGTGATATGCGCCATGTAGGAACTGCTCATTTAGTTGAAATCATGGATGATTATGATCTGTTGCCTACACACAATTATAAATTTGGTGCAGACCCTCGCACTCCAAAGATCTCATCAGTTGTATGGCGTGAAATGTTCACTCAAGGAATTCCCGATGGTTGCTGGTATGGCTGTACAATGCAATGTGCAAAATGTGTAGATGGTTACATCCTGCAAACCGGACCTTACAAAGGTGATACAGTATCAATAGATGGACCGGAATACGAAACAGCAGCTGCGTTTGGTGCAAATATGGGAATCTTCGATCCTCACTTTATTGTGGAGGCAAATTTTTACTGCGATACTTACGGAATTGACACGATTTCATTTGGAACGGGTATGGCTTTCATAATGGAATGTTACGAAAATGGAATCATCAACAAAGAGATAACTGGTGGTTATGATCTTTCTTTTGGAAATGGAGAGGAATCTCTTCATATGCTCCATCAAATGGCTAGAGGTGAAGGTTTTGGGAAAACAGTTGGTCTTGGAATACGAAGACTAAAAAAACTATTTGCTGAAAAATATGGTGCAGACCCTAAATTCCTACAAGATATTGGTATGGAATGTAAAGGAATGGAATATTCTGAATACATGACAAAGGAATCTCTTGCAATGCAGGGTGGTTATGGTTTAGCACTTAAAGGTGCTCAACATGATGAAGCGTGGTTAATCTTTATGGATATGGTAAACAACCAGATCCCAACATTTGAGGATAAAGCTGAAGCATTACACTACTTCCCTATGTTCCGAACTTGGTTTGGTTTACAAGGACTTTGTAAGTTACCGTGGAACGATGTTGAACCTGCTAACAATGCAGAAACAGATGATCCGGCAAAAGTTCCAGCTCATGTTGCAAATTATGTGGATATTTTCAATTCCATCACAGGTAGAAACATTGATAAGCATGAAATGATTTTACAATCTGAAAGAGTTTATAACTTCCAGCGTGTTTTCAATTTGAGAATGGGATTTGGTACAAGAGAACATGATATGATTCCATATCGTTCAGCTGGACCTGTAACTTTGGAAGAGTATGAATCAAGAGTTGAACGTTACGACAAACAACTATTAGAAAAATGGAATTGGGATCCTTCTGGTAAGACATTAGAAGAACGACACCAAAAGACTCGTGAATTCAGGGAAGACGCTTACCAGAAGCTTTGTGATGCTGTATACAAACGACGTGGCTGGGATAACAATGGTGTTCCTAAAATTGAAAAAATGAAAGAACTTAAGATGGATCTTCCAGGTGTTTTGGAAGTCCTCAATAAATACTATAATTAGATTACTTAATACCTGCCGGTTTAAAATATGAACCGGCAGGTTTAAAATATGAAAAAATCAGATTTCTTTTCCGCTCACGATCCACGAATAATTCCGATCCTGCAAAATGCTGTTATTGGCATTGCTGGTGCTGGTGGACTTGGCTCTAATATTGCTGTTTCTCTTACACGCTCTGGTATCGGTAAACTAGTTGTTGCTGATTTTGATAAGATCGAACCTTCCAATTTGAATCGACAACAATTTTTTGAAGATCAGATTGGAATGCCAAAGGTGATTGCCTTGTTAGAGAATCTGAATAAGGTAAGTCCGTTCACAAAGTATCAGGTACATGAGATCAAATTAAACCCGGAAAATATTCCGCTAATTTATAAGAATGTTGATATCATGGTAGAAGCTTTTGATAAAGCAGAGATGAAAACAATGCTGATAGAGACATGGCTTGCCAAGTTTCCTAATAAGCCGATTATTGCTGCTTCAGGTATAACGGGCTGGGGAAAGAATGAACTTCTTCATACAAGAAAAATTGATAATCTATACATTTGTGGAGACGAGGAAACTGACCTGCAAGCTGGCATCTCCCCTATGGCTCCCCGTGTGGGAATTGTAGCCAATATGCAGGCAAATCTCGTTTTGGAATTATTGCTGAGTACAAAGTGAAAGTTCAACACAGAGTTACTGAGACACGCAGAGTACGGAGATAAAAATTTAAGGTATAAAATTAATGAAAACAATTATGGTTAACGGAAATTCCCTGAAATGGGAAGAAGAAATGAACATCGATTTAATTCTGAAAAGAAAGAATTATACTTTTAAAATGTTGGTTGTGAAAGTTGATGGCAAACTCATAAAAAAAACTGAATATTCTAAAACCTTTGTTCAACCTGGTGCTGATGTTAAGGTTATTCATTTGATCAGTGGTGGGTAAACTAAACAATGGATATTGTCTTAATTGCATCGCTTCCAACTCAACAAGAATACTTAAAATTATTTAAAACAGCAGGTTGGAACAAAGACTATAATTTAACTTCAGAAGAACTTTTCAAAAGTATTCAAAACAGCTCCTACTGTGTTTCTGCTTATGATGAAGACAAGTTAGTTGGTTTCGGCAGAATGTTGTCTGATGGTGTTGCTCATGCTGTGCTGTTTGATGTGATCGTGCTTCCTGAATTTCAAGGAGAAAGCATTGGTAGAGAAATAACGGAAAAGCTTTTGGAGGTATGTCATAGTAATAAGATTCGAGATATTCAACTTTTTTGTGCCATTGGAAAAATTGGATTTTATGAAAAACTAGGATTCAAAAAAAGATCTGATGAATGTCCTGGTATGGAAATAATAATGCGGTATTAAATAATGGAACTAAAAGATTTGAAGATATTAACGAATTCCAGGAAAATATTTTTAAGAAATAATTCAAATTCTTTGTTCTTAACTTTTAAAAGTATAGTTTTTTATTTACAAAGAATTATATCAATTGTTTATTGGTTTTGAGGAATTAAATGAAAGTTATTTTATTATTCGTATGTTGTTTTGTTATGTTTTCTTGCGCAGACAATAAGTTAGTAAAAGATTTTGAAAAACAAGATATTCCCAAATCAGCTGCTGGCCTTAAAGAATTTAAGATGGTAGATGACGAAGAGGATAGTGTAATAACTCAGAAAAATGCAAATGCAAAGCTTGTTTACGCTGATAATTTAATAAAACTCGGCGATTATGAATTAGCTATTAGAATCTACTTAGAAGTATATGAAGACATAAAATATAGAGATAACCAGAGAGACGATGCACTGTTCAAATTAGGAAAAACTTACGAAAGTGTTTTATATGAAGATGCTGACATAGAACAATCAATTTATTACTATGATTTAATAATAATAGAATTTCCACTATCAGATAGAAGATTAGAAGCATTTCAGCGTAGTGAGTTATTGAAATTACAATTAGAAGAAAGAGAAATTTATAAAAAAAATAATACAACCGAATAGAGGAAAATTAATGTTTAAAACAAATGAATATTTTGATGGTAAAGTTAAATCAATAGCGTTTAAAGATACAGAAAGTGATGCTACAATTGGAGTTATGGCTGAAGGAAAATATCAGTTTGGAACAACAAGGATGGAAGTAATGACAGTTATTAGCGGAATACTCAATGTAAAATTACCCGATTGCAATTGTTGGAAAGAATATAGAAAATATGACTCATTTACCATTAAAGCTAATAAGAAATTTCATGTAAAAACCGAAGGTGAAGCAACATATATTTGCCGTTATTTTAGTGATTCAGATTGTGGATGTGGATGTAACTGCAATTAATGAAATATAGCCTAACCTTTGCCTTAGTTCTTTTGATAATAATTATAAGTTTATTAAATTTATTTTCTTCAGAAAAACCAGATCTTGAAATATTTGAGGGTAAACTAAAAAAAATGGCTGGTGAGTGGTTCATCATTTCAGATGGTGACTTTTTCCAGCTAAACTTAGCACCTGAAGAATATTTAAAAGAAAATAATCTAACACTTACCTCAAAACAGCAAATAAAAATTGAAGGAATAACAGTTGATGAAGTTATAAATGTTTATCTAGTTCATGCAAATGACACAATAATTGAGTTGAGAGATAGTGCTGGAAATCCTTTATGGCAGGAAGAGAAACAAGTTGGACATTTTCAAATAAATCCAAAAATGTGTATTGGATGTCAGCTATGCGTTAGTGTTTGCCCTACTGACGCTATCTCAATGGTTCATGGACGTGCAATTATCGATGCTGAAAAATGTATTGACTGTGGAATTTGTGAAAATGGCAATGGAGATTATAAAGGCTGCCCAACCAATGCTATAAAGAAACTTGAATAAATTCATAAATTATATATAAAGACAATAGAGTGTCTTTGCGAGTTTTCTTCTTGCTATTACAAACGAAGCAATCCATTTATTATTAATGAATTGAGATTTTGATTGCCTTTAAGAAAATCTCTTTAAAAGATACTTTACAATTCGGAGTTATGCAGAACTCATAATGGAATATATATTTGGAGGTAGTATTGGATTGTCCCGTTTGTAAAAATGAGCCCACAATCGTTTTAGAACTTAATGAAATTGAAATAGATTATTGTTTGAGTTGCAATGGGATTTGGCTTGATACTGGAGAACTGGAATTGCTCTTAGAAGACAATACAGAAACCAAAATATTCCTTAACTCTTTTACTTTAGATAACAAAACCAAAGAAAAAAAACTTAGATGCCCTATATGCAACAAAAAGATGGATAAAGTGCAAGTTGTCGGAGGAAAAGAGATAAGAATTGATAAATGCAAATATAATCATGGACTATGATTCGATTCGGGCGAGCTGGAAGATGTCCTTGAAATTGGAATGCTAGATAAGCAAAATATTATTCCATCTTCATGTATACACGATATAAAGGATATAAAGGATATAAAAATCCGCACTGCTAAGGCTTCTGCTCAAACTAAAACCACAAAAACAAGTACTCGCGATCTTGGTGATCTGATGAGAGCAGTAAATAATTATATGTTTATAACCTGTAATTGTGGTTTGAAGATGAAACTTCCGCCAAACATTAAAAAAAGTAAGATCAATTGCCCTCGTTGCGGTAAAGAGAATCTTGTTCCTATTGCTGAGTTAGCTGCAATTCAGTGCATCAATATGGGCACTGAAAAATGTGATGTTAAACCAAAAAATAAAACTACTAAAAATGATTCTTTTGTTTATAATAGAAAAAGTAAAGGATGGGAATCTTTTAGCTGCCAATGCGGAAGTCCTAAACAACTTTCACCTGCTTTTAATAAACCTTATTTTGTGTGTAACATATGTGGAAAAAAAATTGTTGTAAAGTGACCATACAGTGATAACAAGGTTGAATAATTTATCATTTTGATATAGTATAGCCTTCTATATTATCAAAAATATAATTTATCTTACTTCTCATATATAAACACAATTTTGCTAACTTACCTCCTAATAGCATATTAAGAACTATCACACTATATTGGCACGCTACTTGCATCTATTTGAGCGATTATAGAAGTGAAAATGAAAATTTAAATTAATGAAGTAAAAAATTAAATGGAGGAAGTTATGAAAAAGATTTTATTAGTTGTATTGGTAGCTATGTTTCTCAGTTCAATTAACTTGTTTGCACAAGTAGAAATTGAAGAAGGTGTTAATGTATATGAGATCGATATGGAAGTAGAAGAAGCTTTGATGGAAGTTGAAGAAGCACTTGATGATATGAACTTCAATATTCTTGTGAGCAGAACATCCGAAGAGCAACCAAGAATGGGTGTATTCTTATCTGATATGGATTTTGAAGATGCCTACAAAATCCATTATCCTTACTGCTATGGTGTTTATGTAACTGGTGTAACTCATGATGGTCCTGCTCAAAAAGCAGGTCTTGCAAAAGGTGACATAATAATGGAATTCGATGGTAAACAGGCAAAATTTGAGAGTAAACTAGTTAAATTGATAAAAAGCAAAAGTATCGGCGATGAAGTTAAGGTTAAGATATTTAGAGATGAAGAAATTTTTATCGCTAATCTTACATTAGCTACAATAACTTCAAAAGATACTGAAATGATACTAACTAAAGACGGCTCTAAGAAAAAGAAAAAGTTATCAGTTGGTAACGGTGGCGGTGGTTGGATCCCTGTATGGTTCGTTGATAATAATGAATTTGAAGATATAAACCATATTTTAGTTGATTATGGCTTCAATGGTTTGGATGAGAAAGGCATTCTCATGCACGGTGGTGGTGGAAACGGCAATATGGGAAAAGGCTGGTTTCTTGGTGGAATGGGTGCAGGTTATTCCATTGATAAGAAGAAAGGATACGGTATTGATGGTGACGAGATCATCGATGTTACTCGTAGAATGTTATACTCAAATGCTTTTGGTGGTGTTACTCTGGATAAACGTCTTGCAATTACAAAAAATCTTGTAACATCTCTTGGATTCATGCTCGGTTGGGGTGGTCATAATCTGCAAATTTCTCAAACAGATGGAGCATATGATTGGGATGAATTGAATGAAGACATGAATTCTTCTGCAAATAATGCAATTGAGATCGAGAAGAATTACATATTGTTCCAACCAAAAGCTACAATAATGTACAGAATTCTTGATTGGCTCAGTATTCGCGCAGAAGGTGGATATATGCTTTCACATTCTTACACAAATGGATGGGATGCAATTTCTTGTGATGATAATTTTGAAATCAATAATTCACCAGAAACACCTTATCAAGGTTATACTATTTCTATAGGACCTTGGTTCGGATTTTAATTATTGACAAATTAAGAAGAGTCTTTAACCGTCTTTTTGGTTAAAGACTCTTTTTTTATGGGAGGAAGTTAATGTTTCAGATACTTGCTGAAAAAGTAATTAGCGGTCTGGCAGCTTTTTCAATGCTGCTTCTTTCTTCTTATCAGGGTAATGAAGCTAATTTTTCGGCTTACACAACCTCATTTCTTGATGATCGAATGTTCCTTGAATGCAGTCTGGAAAATGCCTTTGAAAACGATTTTGAAGAGATCTTCAAATCCGGACAGAGTATAGATATTTTCTTTAGTGTGAAAATCAAACTAAATAATTTATTGATCCACGAAGAGGAATTCAGACATTCAATTATCTTTGATCCGTTAACACAATTGTTTAGTATTGAGCTTGAAGATCAGGATTTGTCTTTCACAACTAACTCTTATGATGAGTTAAAGATAATTATTTCTAATATTGAATACAGTTTTAAGGATGAGAATATTAAAGATTGTACAATTACCATGAGTGCATATCTGCCAAAAATACGTTTGATAGCCTTGAATAAAGATTTTGATCTTATGATGTTATGGAAATTTAATCAACCAGAACTTACCGTAAAATTGGCAACGGACATCAATGAAAATTAATCTAGGAATAAGGTCGAGTGTAATTTTACTTTTTCTCTTACTTTATTTATCTAGTTTATTCATTATAAACAACTTCTTTGTAAAAAAATATCAACAATCAAATTTGTTGTTTACCGAAATGAAATTTGACTCTTCAATCTCCGAATTAACATTTAATACAAAACAAGATAGTGTTAAAGCCCGTGAATTACTAAACAAGTTCCGTCAAAATCTTGCTGACGCTGAAATGATGAAACAAGAAGCGCAGAACTATTCAATAGCATACTTATTATTGTTGATGATTCTATCAATAGTAATTTTTATTTCGTTTTTATATAGAATTACAAACCCTCTTAACCAATTGCAGAAAGCTACAAAAAAGATCAAGGATGGTGATTTTACTGTATACTTACCTGAGACGGGTATCAAAGAAATTCGTGAATTGAAACAATCTTTCAATAGCATGTCTCGGGAATTGAACAGTACTCAGAAAAAATTACTTCAAGCTGAAAAAGATACAATGTGGAAAGAACTGTCTCGCATATTGGCACACGAAATAAAGAATCCACTCACACCTATACAGTTATCAATTCAAAGGCTGGAAGAGAAATATGAAATTGATCAAGAAAAGTTCTATGAAGTTTTTCCTGAATCTGTTAACATAATTAATCAGGAAATAAACAATCTAAAACTACTAGCACGATCCTTTTCTAATTTTGCCAAAAACATAAATCCGGAATTTTCGGAATTTAATCCAAAAGCTGTTATTGATGAAATCCTCAATTCTTATCAACATGATTTTGATATTAATGTTTCTGGAGAAAATAGTATTATCTCTTTTGATCGGACACATTTTTATCAAATCATTACAAACCTGATTCAAAATGCTTTAGATGCTTGCGAAAAAGATGATACCATCTTAATTAAAATCACAAAAAACAATATGAAAATTTTAATCAGTATTTCTGATTCTGGCAAGGGAATCAAACAAGAAGATATAGATAAAATATTTGAACCATACTTCACAAAAAAGAAGAAAGGAACAGGACTTGGTTTGGCATTAGTAAAAAAACTTGTAGATGTAAATAACTCTACAATAAACGTAACCAGCAAAGTAAATGAAGGAAGCTGCTTTGAAATTGATGTTCCAAATAGATTTATTAAGACTCAGGAGAAATAAATGAAAGTACTAGTTATTGATGATGAAATGAATATATGTTTAACGTTAAAAAATATTTTAGAAGATGAAGGTTATGAATGTGATCATGCCCTTGATGACAAAACCGGTATGAAAAAATTTGATAGTATGACACCTGATGTTGTTCTTTTAGATGTAAGACTTGATGGTGCGAATGGTATTAATCTTTTAAAAGAGATGAAAAAGCTAAGAGAAGATGTAATTGTTATTATGATCTCTGGTCATAGTGGGATAAAGGAAGCAGTTCAATCTATTAAATTTGGTGCTTACGATTTTCTTGAAAAACCCCTTAGCCTTACAAAAGTTAAAATAATACTGAAGAAAGCAACAGAATTTCATGATATTGCAAAAGATTACAGCAGATTAAAATCAAATGAGAATGAAAAATATACAATAATTGGTAATAGTGAACCTATCCAAGAACTTTTATCACTTATTGATAGAATTGCTGCCAGTGACTCAAAAGTACTTGTACGAGGAGAAAGTGGAACTGGAAAAGAACTTGTAGCCTACGCTATTCACCACAGAAGTAGTAGAAAAGATAAACCATTTGCTAAATTTAATTCTGCGGCAATTCCTACAGAACTTGTAGAAAGTGAATTATTTGGCTATGAAAAAGGAGCATTTACGGGTGCTGTAAGCAGCAAAAGAGGTAAAATAGAACAAGCACATGGAGGAACACTTTTCCTCGATGAGATTGGCGATATGAGCCTTAAGGCACAATCTAAGATACTGCGTGTAATACAAGAAGGTGAATTTGAACGAGTTGGAAGTAACACAACCCAAAAAATTGATATCAGACTTATTGCAGCAACTCATAAAAACCTGGAGGATCTAGTGCAAACAGGAGAATTCAGAGAAGATCTATATTATCGTTTGAATGTCATTCCCATTACTACACCTCCCCTACGTCAGCATCCGGAAGATATTCCGATACTGATTGAATATTTCTCTAATCAATTCTCGAATGAGTTGAAGCTCCCTTTGAAGAAATTTTTACCTGAAACAATTACGGAGTTGAGATCTTGGCAATTCAAGGGTAATATCAGAGAATTGAAGAATTTCATAGAAAGGATGTACATTCTCGTTCAAAAAACCATAATTGAACCTGAAGATATAAAGCAAATGGGAATGCCTACTCAATCAGATTCTAATTTTTGGAATGAAACTCTTTCATTAAAAGAGAAAAGGAAAGTATTCGAGACCAAATATCTTTCAATCCAGTTGAAATTAAATAATGGTAACATCTCAAGAACTGCAAATGCTCTTGATCTCCAAGTTAGTAATCTATCCCGTAAATTAAAAGAACTAGAAATAAATTAAAGGAGTAATTATATGAAATCAAAATGGTTTTCGCTTGGGTGTCTTACATCAATTGTAATAATTATAATAATTATATTTTCTTTAATAATTACATTTGGTATCCTGGGAAAAAGATTACAAAAACCCTTACCAAAGCAAATCATGGATGGTAGTTGGTTAAAATTAGATCTATCTGGAAGGATTATTGATTATAACGAGTTTGAGGATAACCCATTTACAGGTTCATTCTCTGAAAAAACCAATTCAGTTCATGATATTGTACACAAGATTAACAAAGCTGCACATGATGAAAGAATAATCGGTATAATCCTTGAACCTCAATTTATTTCTTGTGGATACGCTAATTTACATGAGATCATGAATGCGTTGAATGATTTTAAAAATACAGGCAAAGAGATCCATGCATATCTAGATCTTGGTTTGAATAAAGATTATTTTCTTTCTTCAGTTGCTAATAAAATCTACCTTAATCCATCTGCTTCTGCTGGAATTTTATTGACTGGAGTTGGTGGTGGTATGCTCTTCTACAAAGATATGCTAGATAAAATAGGAGTAGAGTTTAATGTGATACATGCTGGTAAATATAAAGGTGCTGGAGAAACTTTTTCGCGCAATAAGCTTTCAGAGCCTGTTAAAAAGAACCTTGATAGATTATTTTCAAATGTGTATGATTCTGTTCTTTTAGAGATAGCTGAAAATCGTAATATCGATATTTCTGAACTCATAAATATTTATGAAAAGAGAGAAGAACTTTTCATTAATCAGGAATCTGCTTTAGAATATAATTTGATCGATGAGCTTACGTTTAAAGAAGACCTCTACAAGGAATTGGGAATATCCAAAAAGAGACTCATTACATTATCAGATTATGATATTCCAAAATTTAAAACTTCAAATGCGAATATCGCGGTTGTTTATGCACAGGGTGGGATCGTAATGCAATCACTGGGTTTAAATACAGTTAATATCACAGCTAATAAACTTAATGCGATCTTAGATAAAATTGAAAGAGATAATGATATCAAAGGTGTGGTTATTCGCGTAAATAGTCCAGGAGGAAGCGCCCTTGTTTCTGAAATTATCCATTCGAAGATTAAAAAGTTAAGAGAAGTAAAACCTGTTGTGATCTCTATGGGAAATGTAGCTGCATCCGGTGGATACTACATATCTACTGAATCAGATTATATTTTCGCAGATCCATACACAATAACAGGCTCAATTGGTGTTGTAGCCATGTTACTAAATATTTCTAAAATGACCGATAAAATTGGAATTAACGAAGAAGACCTCTCTAAAGGAAAATTTACAAATGCTTTAAGCATATATTCTAAACTAGAAGAATCTACGATCGTATCTATGCGTAAGAGTATTCAAAGTACATATCTAGAATTTAAACAAAGAGTAGCTGACGGAAGGGAAATTTCACTAGAAGATGTGGAGCAAATTGCTCAAGGACAAGTCTGGTCTGCTGAAGATGCATTACAAAACAATCTTATAGATGAAACTGGAATGATTAGTGATGCGATTACAAAAGCGGCTGAACTTAGCAATTTAGATGAATTCACTATTGAATACTTCCCAAAAAAGAAGAGTTATCTTGAAGAATTCCTGAAAGATAAATTAGATGTAGATCTTGCTGAAACGGTCATTTCTAATCAAGTTAAGGGAGAGAGAGGTATGCTAAAAGCCTGGCAGTTATTTAAGAGTATTAAGAATGACCCTTTGCAAGCTGTAATGCCATTTGAATTAGAAAATTAAACACCAGATAAAATTTGTACTGAAGGTGGCTTTAAGGTCACCTTCTTTCTTTTCTAATGAATATAAAGTACTTGACTTATAAACCTTATAAAAAAATTTGCTTTATAATAAAAATTTATTTTAATATATTAATATGGAGGAATAATGAGAGAGTTTAAAAAAATCTTATTTGTGTGTGTTATTATTTTGGTCTTTGGAATGTCATTATTTGCCGTATCGCAAGATCTTTCTGCTCAAGGCAAAAAGAATTTGCGCTCTGCCAATATGCATTTAGGTGGTAAGAGACATGAGAAAGCATTACCCTTGTATGAACTTGTTCTAGAAGAGAATGAAAATCATATCGACGCGCTTAATAATGTAGCTGCTATTTATTATGATATAACTGGGGATTATGTTACTGCACGAGAATATTTTGTAAAACTTATTGATGTTATCAATAGTGTTTATGCTGAATATGAAGAACTAAAATTAACAGATGAGAAAACAGCAAAAAAATATTATAAAGAAAACATTATAAAGCCAAAATTAGAAGGTATGTTAATATCTGTTAAGAGCTTTAGAGATAACTGCATTACACAACTTGTAAATAGCGGAAAACTTAAGATCCAATCTGAAGAATATGAAACAGCGATCGAGATATTTACAAATATCTCTACAATTATTCCTGATAGCACAATTACATATAGATTAATGGCATTGTGTTATGAGAAATTAAATGATATTGAAAACTCAAGAAATTATTTCATGAAAACAGCTGAACTTGATCCTTCTGATGTTTTTGCAAAACAGCAAGTAGCTTCAATATACTATAATGAAGGTAATTTTATTGAGTCTGGTAACTGGTATTTAGAAGCTGCTAAAAACGATACTGAAAACCCTGATAACTATTACAATGCAGGCATTGCATATAAGAATGCTAAAAAAGATTCTTTAGCGTACGTAGCTTTCCAAAAAGCTTTGGAATTTGATGCTGAGAATTTGAATATAATTGTAACACTGAGTAACATTGCATTGTCATTAAAATATAATGATGCTTCTACAATGTATCTACAAAAGGCAGTAGATGTTGATGCCGCCGATGGTACTATTGATAATTCAATGTATGTTACAACCCTTTGCTATAAGCTTTACGGGCTGAAAAAATTTGATGAATTGATAAAATATGGGGAAATGTGGCACAAATTCGATCCTTTATCAAAGGAAGCAATCCAGATGTTGTATAATGCATCTAAAGAATTGAATGATAAAAAATTAATGGAAAAATACAATAAAATGTATACGGACATGTAGTAAATTTTTGTGCGAAAGTGGCGGAGTTGGTAGACGCGCTGGCCTTAGAAGCCAGTGAGAGCAATCTCGTAGGGGTTCGAGTCCCCTCTTTCGCACCATTTATTTTTACTTAAGGAGATAAATTGAAAACAAGTATCAAAGAAACAAGCCAATGTGTAAGAGAGCTTACCATTACAATTGAATCGGAAAATGCAATAGCAGATTACAACAAAATTGTAAATCAGTTTAAGAAATATGTAGCTATCCCCGGATTCCGTAAAGGTAAAGCACCTATTTCGATGATCGAAAAGTCATTCGGTCCACAGATCAAAGATGAATTTTATAATCAGAAGTTAGGTGAATATTACAAAGAAGCAATCGATGCTGAGAATATACATCCTATCAATCAGGGTGAAGCTTCTGATTTTGAATGGGAAAAAGGAAAAGACCTTGTCGTTACTTTTAAATATGAAGTGATGCCGGAGATCAAAGTTAACAAATATAAGAGTTTAGAAATCCCATTCGAACTTGTTAAATTTAAGAAAGATATGATTGATGCAACATTAGATGAATACAGAAATAAAATGGCTACAGAAACACCATTTGAAATTTCAGAAACAGGTTGCATAATTGATGCAACCCTCAAGTTCTTAGATGAAAATGACAAAGTAACAAAAGAAGTAAATAGAAAATTTGTACTGGGTGAAAACCAATATTCTAAATCGTTTAATACTAAACTTACAAATTTAAAAGTTGATGATGAAGTAAAAACAAAATTATTTACAAAATCTCAGAAATCTGAAGATAGTGAAATTGATAACAGCATCAAAGACAGAGATTTTCTTGTTAAGATCAACACAATTAAGCTAAAAGTAATTCCTGAGATAAATGATGATTTTGCGAAAGACCTTGAATACGATTCATTAAAAGATCTCAATAGTAAAGTTGAAGAAGAACTCAAAGGTAAAATTGAAGAAGATAATAAGAATAATATGAAATCAGCTGTTCTTGCTCAACTCATTGACGAAAATTCCTTTGAACTGCCTCAATCAATAGTAAAACAAGTTGCTGAGAATATGGCTAAACCTTACGCAGAGGCCTATAAAATGGAACTTGATCAAATGACCCAGATGTATATGAGTGTTGCTGAGTTTAATCTTAAGGGTCATTATTTAATTGATGAGATCAAGAAGCTAGAAGAGATTAAAATTTCTGATGAAGAAAAGGAAATTATTATCAAAGAAGCTGCTGAAAATGTAAAAATGGATATTGAGAAGTATAAAAAGATGTATAAAAAACAGATAGAAAGTAGTGACTTTACATATGCAGCAGAAGAAGATAAGGTTATCGAAATCATTAAAGAAAGCTCAAGATTTGTAGCCTTACCAAAAGAAAGTAAGAAACCAACTAAGAAATAATTTCAGGGAGTAATTATGGCATACGTACCAATTGTGGTAGAACAAAATGGAAAAGTTGAAAGAGCATACGATATCTATTCACGTCTATTAAAAGACAGAATTATCTTTGTAGGCTCACCAATTGATTATAATGTTGCTAATGTAGTTATAGCACAGCTTCTACATTTGGAAGCTGAAGATCCCGACAAAGATATTTATATGTACATAAATAGTCCAGGCGGCTCAGTTTCTGCTGGACTGGCAATTTATGATACAATGCAATATATTCGTCCTGATGTCTCTACAATTTGTATCGGACAAGCTTCCAGTATGGGTGCATTCCTTCTTGCAGCCGGTGTGAAAGAAAAAAGATTTGCTCTTCCAAATTGCCGGATCATGATCCATCAACCTATGGGTGGAGTTCAAGGACAAGCTTCCGATATTGAAATTCAGACAAAAGAAATTTTACATCTAAAAAAGATACTGAATGGGCTTCTCCATAAACATACTGAACAGCCTTTAAAAAATATTGAAAAAGATACTGATCGTAATTTCTTCATGAGTCCTGATGAAGCACAAAAATATGGGATCATTGACGAAGTAATTGCAACCAGGAAAGATTCACTTCTAGCAAGGAAATCAGGAGAGTAGTATGGAAGAACAAAATAAATGTTCATTCTGCGGTCGCTCTGAAACTGAAACAAAATATCTTATAAAAGGCATAAGTGGAAATATTTGTGAAGAATGCATAAATATGTGTTCCACCATCGTTGAATCTGAATTTCAGAAAAAGGAGATGGATAACTTCATCCTTCCTACACCCAGAGAGATCCATGAATTGCTCAATCAGTATGTGATTGGACAGGAAAAAGCTAAGAAAATTATTTCAGTTTCGGTTTATAATCATTATAAAAGAATTTTCAAACAAGATGCCAAAAGTGATATTGATATTGAGAAAAGCAATATCCTGATGATCGGACCAACTGGTTCTGGTAAAACCCTTATCGCTCAAACACTTGCACGTATACTTAAAGTCCCTTTTGCTATCGCTGATGCCACAACTCTTACAGAAGCCGGTTATGTTGGCGAAGATGTAGAAAACATTCTTGTTAGACTTCTGCAGAATGCTAATTATGATGTAGAAAAAGCTGAAAAGGGAATTATCTATATTGATGAGCTTGATAAGATCGCCAGAAAATCAGAAAATCCTTCAATAACCAGGGATGTTTCGGGTGAAGGCGTGCAGCAGGCTTTATTAAAGATATTGGAAGGTGCAAAAGTAAATGTTCCTCCAAAAGGTGGCAGGAAACATCCGCAACAGGAATTTATTGAGATGGATACAAAGAATATCCTGTTTATATCCGGTGGTGCATTCTTTGGATTGGATAAAGTTATTCAGAATAGACTTAAAAAGAAAGCTGTTGGTTTTGATGCTGATTTAATCTCCAAAAAAGATATAGATCCTGATTTTTTTAGGAAAACAATTCCAAATGATATGGTAAAATATGGTCTAATTCCTGAATTAGTAGGACGTATACCTGTAATTTCCTCACTTCATGAACTTGATGAAGAAGCTCTAATTGCAATTCTTACAAAGCCCAAAAACGCAATTTGTAAGCAATATTCAAAGTTATTTGAAATAGAGAACGTTAAACTTGATTTTGGGATAGATGCTCTTAAAGAAATTGCTCATTTGGCTATAGACCAAAAAACAGGTGCACGAGGATTAAGAGCAATTATGGAAAAATTCATGCTCGATATTATGTATGAAATTCCAGAGATTACAAATGTTAAAGAATGCTTTATCTCTGCTGATGTAGTAAATGGAAAATCTGATCCTGTATTTTCTTACGAAGATAAGAAAGAAGAACAAACAGCTTAAAAAAACCGTATTGATAAATTTGAAGCCGTTCTCGATATAGAGCGGCTTTTTTTGTCTCGTCACCCCGAACTCCGAAACTCAAATTTATTTCACCCTATTTAAGTATTTTCTATTGACGATTATGTTTTGTTTTTACAAATTAGGTTTAGTAAATAAAACATTTGTAGAAATGATGCAAACGATGAAGTTATGGTGAACCTGATATTAAGTTATTGTATACATTTTTAGTATAACTATAGGTTGGTTATGTGTACATTTTTAATGGGCGCAGCGTACATATGTTATCTTCAAATGCATAAAGTGTGGTAACAAAATGATAATTACTGGTGAAGGAATGATGTGATATATATAAATATGAGGATAAAATGAACGATATGCCGAGATGCCCAAAATGTGGAGCAGAGATGGTTCTGAAAACTGCTCGTAAAGGTAAATTTAGAGGTAAACAATTCTACAGCTGCAGCAATTATCCGAGTTGTAAAGGGATTATAGACATTAATGATGCAGCCGGTATTGGAAACAAAAATACTTCTAATGCAAATGTAAACAATTTCTTTAATGATAACTACACAGATATTGATCTACCTGTATTTCTTCAAGCTCGCGAAAAATTCCCAAATTATCAAATTCGATTTTATTAACGTTGCGTTCTAAAGGTATAATACTAATGAGTACTGATAATGGAGTTAAAATCCCTGTTAACATTGATGATATCAATGAATGGCTTCATAGAGCTGAATCTCAAACAATTCCTTATTTAAAGAAAGTTTTATTAGCTAGAAATAAAATACAAATGAAAGCAGGAATAGATATATTAGATTTCTACCAAAGCCCTGAGATGAAGTTAATTCTTAATTCTCTCAAAGAGGCAGTTAGATGATTATAGATAAGAACATAACAAACGTGTCAGTGGGTAGGCTGGTCGGTTTGCTTCGTCTGAATCGTACCGATTCAAACTTTGGTTGGTCTGCTTTTAGTCGTGATCGTTCCGATCCCGCCGCGCACTCCAAACATTAGTGGCAATTAGATTTAAAATTTAGGAGACTTGATGAAAACAAAAGTTTTATTGCTAATCTTAGTATCATTCTCAATAACATTATCAGCTATTCCAAACTGGTTCACATCAAATGTTTCTCTGGAATTTCCGAATTATTTCGTTGGTAAAGGTTTCTCAAAAATCCAGAATGGAAACATTGCAGAAGCAGAAACGAAGGCAAAAGAAGAAGCCTTAAAAGATGCATCCTCAACAATATCCTGTAATGTGTCAGGAGAAATTATCAATCATTTTTCGGAAACGGGAAACGGTTCAGAAACAAAAGTCGAAGAATATTTCCTTAGCGAAACCAATGTCCGAACCGATCTGGAAATAATGGGATAGGAGATATTGAAATCGGAAAAGGATAAGCAGTATGTTTATGTTCTTATCGGAATTCCTGCAAAAGACTTGCGGAATTCTTTCAAAAATAAGATCGAAAACTCGATCAGCAAAATTTCCGAAGTATTTGACTTTGCTGAAGAAATGGCCGGGAATAATCCTGAACAATCTATCAAAAAATATGCAGAATGTATTTCTCAAACAAGATTACTAAAAGACGATCTTCAAATCTATCTTTTCCTGAACAAATGGCAAAATGAGTTTCAGAATGATATCGGTAAACTTCCTTCCCAACAGCAAATTGAAAAGCAACTTACAATTCTCACCGGCACAACACCAAAATCCACCGAAGCTTTAGCGAACGAACTTCTAAAAACTTTTCTGCTTCAGCAATCAGAAAATTATTCTTTTGTTTTTTATCCATTCGAATATGAAAATACTGGTTTCATCTCTAATTTCGGGAAGAATTTTGCGGAAATATGTTCTGGTATTCTCATCGCTAAAAACAGATGGCAAAGTGTCTCATATTCACAATATCAATCAGTTGATATTGTTTTCAGAGGTAAAATTCTCGAATCGGATAATGGAATGTTCCTGTCTTTAACAATGGAAAACACGAATAAAACAGTCGTTAAAAACAACCAACTTTTTGTGAATAAAATTACCTGTAAAAATATCGGTTGGGATAAGATAAAGCCGGAAAATTTAGAGCAGGCATTACAGAACAAGCTCGCTTTATATGATGCCATTCAAACCGATAATAGTCTGAAAGTAGAACTGCAAACCGATAAAATGGCTGATGGTCCAGTTATCTATTATTATGGAGATGAACCCAAAATTTTGGTGAGAACCAACAAAGCCTGCTTTATCAGATTGATGTATATTTTTGCCGATGGAACCAAAACTTTACTTATCGACAATTACCACATTGCTACTGTCCAAACCAATCAATGGATTCAGCTTCCTTTGGAATTGGAAGTGTGTGAACCAAGTGGAGTTGAACAGATGCTTGTTCAAGCTTCAAATGATCAAATGCCAATTTTGAATGTGAGAAAAATGGAGCTTGGTGCAGGAACTTTTATTAATATCATAGAAACTGACATAGATAAACAAATCGCTAAAAAGAGAGGACTGAAACTGAAAAA
>JAVCCD010000123.1 GCA_030765665.1 Candidatus Tenebribacter mawsonii
ACATCAACACCAATTTTTGTTTGAGACAAACCATCCATAAGAAGTTGCAATTTGTCTCTTTCAACTCTTATCTTATCCTCTGCCTGCTTACGCTCGGTGATGTCTCGAATAACAACATGAATTATCGTTTTGCTTCCAAGCTTATATTTGCATGGAGTTGCTTCGGCTAAAAAAACAGAACCGTCTTTCCTCACAAACTTTGTCTCTACATTTAACATATCTTTTTTCTTCATAACATCCAACACTTGAGCGGAATGTTTCTGTTCTGTCTCGGGATGTAATTCATATATCGTTTTTTTCAGCAGTTCTTTTTTTGAATAGCCCAACTCTTCGACTGCCTTATTATTGACATCCAAGATATTCATATCCATATCATGGATAATAACCGAATCAGGTGAAAATTGATAAATCTGTCTGTATCTATCTTCATTTTCCTTAATTTCTTCTTCTGCTTTCTTGCGCTCGGTGATGTCCCTCATAACCCCTTGCATGGCAATTATCTTACCCTCTTTCCTCACAGGGGTAATTCTAATTTCTACAGGAATAATATTTCCGTTGACATCTATTTGATTCATTTCCAAAAGGTCGATTACTTCTCCAGACATAATACTCTTCATTATTTTTAAGGCTTTTGGCACTTCACTCAGGGGAGTTGTTTTCTTCAAATGTTTTCCAATGAGGTCTTCAGACTTATAACCCCAGGATTCTACGCTTGGGCTCACATATTTAATGAAACCTGTGGGGGAGATTTGAAAAATCACATCATCAGTGCTTTTCAATATGGTCTTGAGTTTTTCTTCCGATTCCCACAGCGCTTTGAGTGTAGCCTTCCTTTGGGATTCCGCCTGCTTGCGTTCGGTGATATCAATGAAAGTTTCCAGCAGAATATCCTCACCATCTAAGTTGATCTCTGTGACTGACTTGATGATTGGAATTTCCTTGCCGTCTTTCCTGCGAAAAATACGTTCGGATTTGTCAACTTGTTGCATCTTGTCCAGAATCGGGCACTCAGTTTGTTGCGCAGGACACAGATACTCACCGCAGTCCTTGCCTAATATATTATCTGCATTCTCCTCTCCTGACATTTTCAGAGCTGTATAGTTGATTCTCTTGATCTTTCTATCCTTGCTGATAATGACTACGCCGACAGGGATTTCCTCGAGAATTGTTTCGGTGTTTTCAAGAGCTAAGCGTAGAGATTCTTCCGCTCGTTTGCGCTCGGTGATATCTTTGGAAGTTCCCTGATAACCGATGATCTCCCCACCTTTTCTCATTAAACTGAAAGTTGTTTCAAAGTGTTTTACCGATTTGTCTTTCATGACTGCTTCAATCGGATAATCATGTAAAGGTGTACCTGTTTTATAAATATGAAAGAAATTTTTGAACAGTTTTTTGTGATCTTTTCTCGGAG
Source organism: Candidatus Tenebribacter mawsonii (assembly GCA_030765665.1). Lineage (GTDB taxonomy): Bacteria > Cloacimonadota > Cloacimonadia > Cloacimonadales > TCS61 > Tenebribacter > Tenebribacter mawsonii. Next base: position 1,412 of record JAVCCD010000123.1, read on the forward strand.
TGTAATCTTTGAAGTTCATCTTCAGTAATTCAGGTTTTGTATATCCAGTTAAAACTTCTGCTGCTTTATTTACATCAGTGAAATTACCTTTTAAATCTAAAGTAAAAAGAAACTCGCTGGAGTTTTCGAAAAGATTATGATATCTGATTTCTGAATCTTTAAGCCCATTCTTCCGCCTGCTTACGCTCCGTAATGTCTGTTAAAGAACCTACGATTGAAACTGTTTTCCCCTCCTCAACAATAGGTACTTCGCGAATTTCTACCCAAATCTTATCTCCCTTTTTCTTCACTAATTCCAGTTCGTAAGGTTTTTGTCTTTTACCTGTTTCTATTGCCTTTACAGTTTGTTTGAATCCAATCTCATTTATGGGATTATCAGAAGCAAAGTCTGTCCATTTGATCATTGCTTCTTCTTGAGTGTATCCGAGAATATTTTCCACTTGTGGACTGAGATATGTGAGTGTATGATCCGGAGTATGAGAATAGAAAAGGTTAGTGCTGTTTTCGAAAATATTACGAAGTTTCTCTTCACTTTCTTTCAAGGATTTCTCTACAGATTTCTTTTCTTCATTAATTTCTATAGTATACAATGAAAAGGAAATATCACCGGCAACTTCTTGGAATAATTCATGTTCTTCTTTATAGGATGCATGTTCTTTATTCATGCATACAGACAATAGCCCGAAAATTCTGCCTTCATGTTCCAACCGATGAGTCATGGTAGCCGTGTTCATGTGAATGTTCAATAAAGGGCAATCCCCGCATTCTTCTTTCGTGTTTTCTATGAGCGTGACACCCGGTTGTTTTAAACTTCTTTCTGAACATGCTATTTTTCCGCCTTTTTGGAATATTTTTATCAACTGAGAAAAATCTCTACCGATGCCAGCTTCAGCGTATTCTGAAATATTGCCCTGTTCATCAAAAAGGACTATCCAAACATTTAAATACGCACTATTCTGAATAAGATTATTGCAAATTTCTTTTATGAGTTTGGTTTTATCTTTTTCTCTGACAATTATCTGATTTACATTTCTAATAGCTTTGAGAATTTTGTTCAAATGGATTATGTGTGCTGCTCCCTGACTACGTTCTACAATATGTCCCAACCGTTCTGCTATTGCTTTGAGTAAGCTTTTTTCTTCATTTATGAACGGATCTTCGTTATTGTCCGGTATTTTGTTTACTTGATATATCTCAATTGTACCCGCTATCACATCATTGATAAAAATATCTCTGGAGAGTTTCCATCTGGTTTTATTGAAGTTCTGCGTTTTATATTCCTTTCCATTTATTATCAACCGGCACACAGTATTATTGGGATGTTGAAAGGAGGGAGGTATAAGATAGACAACTCCCTGGTAGAAATCATCATTAGCAATACCACTTATCTCAACCAGTGCGGAAATTCCGTATAGACAATTCAACTCTTTTACGCGTTCATTGAGATTGCGTGTTTTTTCGCGTAGCGCTTCTTTAGCCAACTTGCGGTCGGTGATGTCTCTCCCTGTGGAAGCTATACCAATTGGATTTCCATCTTCATCAACAATTTTGGTTACAACCATCCATATATCTACAATATTTCCTGCTTTTGTTTTTCTCGTGGTTTCAAATGAAGGTACTACATCACCTTTTATGATCTTATCTATGAATTGTTTTTCTTCTTTGATTTTATTTTTGGGTATCATAGAAGAAATATTCATTCCGATAACTTCTCTGGCAGAATATCCGTAAATGAGTTCTGCTCCCTTATTCCATGCTAATATATTACCAGCT